>JANOQB010000112.1:0-4828 GCA_031422215.1 Cytophagales bacterium
GCGAGGAAACCGTTAAGGTTATCTAAAGCTCCAATTATGTTTTCTCTAGTTGCGCTGTTATCTAAAAGTAGGTCTTGTGTTGTATCAAAACCATATTTGTCTATGAGAACGTTTTGAAGTCTTTCTGCGTCAAACTTTGCATTGTTTAATACATTAAATGTCTTGTCCCTGTATTGGTCAATTGCAATTGATAATATGTAATTCTTTCCTTTCAATTTCTGTTGCCAATTTGATGACTGTCGTCACAGTATGACCGTTAACATGCACATATCCTCCAATAAATTAGGATACAAGCACCCCTCAATCCTCCTCCTTCAACCCCGCCAAAAAACTCACCACATCCCTGATTTCTTTTTTGGTAAGCAAAAACCTCATCGGGGGCATGCTCGAAACTCCATTGGTGCGCTTGGCAATATTTTCTGTGCGTATCAACGTGTCGGGTTTGTCGCCAATTTTTAGCAAAAGACCGGTTGCCCTTTCTTCTTGCAGTATGCCGTTTATCTTTTTTCCGTCTTTCAGTTCGAGCGCGACTGTTCCATAGCCTGGCGCCAACCGAGCACTCGGCTCGATCAATGATTCTAAAATCTGTTCGCGTGTGAGCCTGGATGCAATGCCATTCAGGCGTGGGCCTGCGTTGCCTCCATAATCTCCGTAGGCATGGCACCGGATACACTGTGCTGCCTGGTTGCTGTAAATAATCCGTGCGCCACGGTTGGCATCGCCTCCCAATAAACTTCCTTGATAACTTGCCATGAGCGAATCGGGGGAAAGTTTTTTGCTTATCTCTTTGTAGCGGGCAATCAATTGTGGCGAGCGTGTGCTGTCGATGGCCTCTGCCAGTTCAAGATACGTTTCGCGTGGAAGTTTTCCGGTAGCCATCTTTGCAAGCACCTGCTCGAACACGGGCTGCGAATTTGAAAGCGGAAGTTTTCCCAAAGCAGTGATGGCCGCCTGCTTTTCTTCTACCGTTTTTGTGTTGATCACATCCGTCAACAACGCCACCATCAAATCTTTTGAAATATTCATCTTACCCAATAGATCCAACCCAGTAACGCGCACACTTTTCTCTTTGTCGGACAGGGCCTGCTTAATGGCATCACCCATGTTTTTATCATTCAGGGTAGCCAATGCTTTCAACGCTTCGGCTCGCACTTCGGGGGAAGCATCTTTTTTTAATTGTGTAAACAAATTGGCCGAAGCTTTTTCAATTTTAAGTTTGCCAATAGCCCTTATCGCGCCAAGCCGGATTTGCATTTCTTTGTTAGATGCAAGCGAAATAAGCATGTCTTCACTTTTGCTTCTTACAACACCTGCATCTCTGTTGATCACTCCACGAAAACGGCCATCCACACGGTCGAGCACCGATGGCTTTGCCCATGTGCTGAGGGCAGCAATTGCTTCGGCACGCATGGTGGCAGGACTCCCTTCATGCTTTGCGTAGTCAATCAGATTTTGCATTCCTTTATCGGTGCCTGCTCTTAAGTTTGCACTGATGGCGCGCCTGATCAACGCTTCGTTGGCAAACCGATGATCAACAAGCACCTCGCCCAACGCGGGCAATGCTTTTTCAATCGAGAGATCATCGTTGATGGCACGGGCCGCTTCGGTCACAATAAATTCATCGGCATCGTTCAGAAAGTTGGCAATGCCTGCGTGGGCCATCCGCCTGAGCGCAACCACGGCTGCAATCCGCACCGCGCGCGAAGGATGGGCTGACAAGGCAACTATCGGTTCTGCTTTTCCAATCCGCGCAAGCGCAATACTACCGGCATGGCGGATGTATGCATCCTCTTCATTGTTGGCATTTAGCAATTCAATGATGGGGTTTATCGCAGGTTCGTAAGCAATCCGGCCCAACGCCTCGGCTGCAAAAAAACGGGCGCGGATATAGTCATCTTTCAACAAAGGCATCAACGCTTCGCCTGCATCTGCATATCGCACATCGCCAATCCACTTGGCCGCTTGTGCGCGTATTTCCGGATCATTGTCCTTCAACAACGGAACCAATATCTGTGCATGCTTCAACTCTTTGCGCGCAAACTGGCTGATGCCCCAAATCGCATTCACACGTGCCAATTGATTTTCGGTTTGTGCAATACTCTTTTGAAATGTTTCGATACCATCGTTACCGCGTGTGACCAATTCAAATTGTGCTTTCTGCCTTACACGCATATCAGGGTTCTTTAACAGATCGCCCAATTTTTCTTCCTCGTGTTTTGTAAAATCTTCACCCAACAAAATTTTTGTTTGTTTGCGTTCATCGCTTGCTGCATCAACTGCGTCAAGCTTCCAGATGCGTCCATAGTTCTTCACATCCCATCCATCAATCCAATCGGCCAGGTACATGGCACCATCGGGCCCAAAGTCGATGCCCGTAGCCAGCACGCCACCCAAAATCATTTTGTGTTCGCCCAGTTCGAACGATGCGCCTTTGGGATTTAACTTAAACGCATGGATGCCTGAGCGCGAAGGGTTGCCCACAAACTCGCCAACAAAAAAAGTATTTTTCCATGCAGGGCTTAGCGCTGTACCCGGATTGTAGAGCATGCCGGTAGGCCCGTTAACAAAATTTTTGATGGGCGGAATAATATACGCGGCCTGACCTTCGAAACGGGGCACGTACATTTTTTCATCCATCCACACTTTGTAGGTGTTGTTGTCGGGGTCTTTGTATTTTCCAAACTGCCAGTTGGTGCGCCAGCCAGTATCCGAACCGTTGACAATATAAACCAAACGCTCGCTCTCGCCCGGATGGTCGCCATCATTGTCTTCACTGATGAGGTTTCCATATTCGTCAAACACAAACTCATGTGTGTTGCGGTTTCCAAAAGCAAATACTTCAAAGTCGCTGCCATCGGGATTGGACCGTACGATAACACCACTATTTGGATGCTCCCATTTTTTTCCATCAGGCCCGGTGCCGCTGAAACCAATGTCGCCAATCTGCCAATAAATTTTTCCTTCGGGCCCCACTTCAATGCCCGACATGCCATGACCTCCAAACCCCACATGTATTCCATAGCCATGCGAAATCGAAGTCTTATCATCCATCAGCCCATCACCATTTTTATCGTTCAGCCGCCACATGTCGGGCCCGATGTTTACAAACAAATCATTGCCGTGCTTCATGATGCCGCCCATGGCATCGGTTACTTCATCATAAAAATCTTCTACTATCAATTGCGACCTATCGGCAATGCCATCACCCGAAGTATCTTCCAAGCGATAGACGTGTTCTTTCTCTACGGTCATGTCTTTCCAATCGTGAGAGCCGTCACCGTTCAAATCTTTTAACCAAGTATTTTTTTTGCTGTTTTCGGGCGATAATATTTTGTGAAGAAAGGCGCGCTTCTCTTCAATGGTTTTTAATTGTATCGATTCTATCTCCCAATCCTGATGGCCGCGGATATCGAACTCAGAATTTTTTTGCCTGTTGGTGCGGGTGTAATACAGGGCACCGGCATCATCCACATCCAGAGAAACAGGATCGGCCACGAGCGAATCTACACCCCATAAACTGAGGGTGAGTGCAGAGTCAATTTTGGGTGAGATGGTTGCTTCAATGGATTTGGCCATTTGTGCCGCTGTGGCGGGATCAAGTTGCTCTATGCGCAAGTCAGCGGTTTGCTTTGGCTGGCAGCCGATGAGAAATAGACCTGTGAATAAAATTGGAAACGTGGATTTTTTTGTAAGTAATTTCATGTGTTAATTTTTATTTTTAAAGGTCACATGGAACCTCGTCATTTTCATTCCCGTGTATGAGAAATCTTATTATGCTCGGTTTCATTAGGTGATGGTTAATTTTTTAAAGGTAAGAATATGATTCGAGATTTTAGATGTGAGATGTGAGATTTGAGATATAAGATGTGAGATTTGAGAAGACAAGCAGACGCACCGGATAAAAAAATTATGGTGCATACAATACCTCATAATACTTATCTTGCTTTGCATTCAAACCTATCTGCATGAAACCATCACTTTTATTTGCGCTGACATTACTAACAATGACAGCCGTTGGTCAATCGGCCATGGAGATTTTTTCCCCCTCAAAAAAAATATCCGTAAAAGTTACCGTGGGCGATTCCATCCGCTACAGCGTATGGTATGGTGCCGAAAACATTATTGGGCAATCGGCCATTGCGCTGGTCACCGATAAAAAATCGTTGGGGGTGCGTTCCAACCTTAAAGAAAAAAAATTACGTTCCGCAAAAGAAACGATAGAAAACGCGATCCCATTTAAAAGAAGGTTTATTCCCGATCAATATTCTGAGTTGACATTAAAGTTCCGCGAAGGGTTCACGGTTAAATTCAGGGCTTATGATGATGGAGCAGCGTACCGGTTTGAAATAAACGGAAAAGATTCCCTCATCATCAAAAACGAAATCGCCAGTTTTAATCTTGCGGGTTCATCTGTTTTATATTGGCCCGAAGTAAGCAAGCGTGACGATGCCGATGAATTCCACACTAGTTTTGAAGAACCGTATAAAATTGTTTTGCTTACTGACCTACCTAAAACTTCCTTAGGGTTTACTCCCGTACTGGCCGACTTAAAACATACCAAAGTATTTATCACCGAATCGGATTTACTCAACTATCCGGGCATGTTCCTCCGTAAAAAAAACTCACAAACTATTGTTGGCGTATTTGCACCTTATCCCAAAAAAGAAGAAGTGAAGGGTGGCGGATTCAGGCAATGGATTGTTACGGAGCGGAATGATTTTATCGCAAAAATAAGTGGCACACAAAAACTACCGTGGCGCGTGATAGGCATTGCCCGCGAAGACAAAGAATTGTTGATGAACGATCTGGTGTTCCGGTTGGCTTCTCC
>JANOQB010000113.1:0-32759 GCA_031422215.1 Cytophagales bacterium
GAAAATACAAATACAGAGGTTAAAACAAGTAGCCTAATATCAAAAATGGATGAACCCTTTTCAACTGAAAAAAATAACCTTTGAAACTGCTGGTCACTACTTTCGAACACAAAATCCAAATCAGACTTTTTAGTCAGCCCCGGCCATATTCGCAGTGAACTTTGAAAAGTACCTATGTATTTTTGAAATACACCATTGTGGTTTGATCAGAAAATAATTGCCTTAAAGTCTTTAACTTTATATGACAGGAAAAAAAATGACATGAAGCACATACCACTTTTTGTAGCCGCACTTTTCCTTAGTGCCTGCTCCAACCAAAAAGCAGAAACCGTTGTTTGGAAAAGCATTGAACAAAGCCTTCAAACGCAATTGATTACTGTAGAAAATGGCGGCACCATCGATCTGCCAGAAGGCAACTTCATGTTCACCAAAAGTTTGGCGATGGATGGAAAATCCAACATCACCATAAAAGGCAAAGGCATGGACAAGACGAGGCTGTCATTTAAAAACCAAACCGAAGGGGCGCAAGGTATGCTGATCACCAACGGGAAAAATATTGTTCTCGAAGATTTTTCGATTGAAGATGCAAAAGGCGATAACCTGAAAGTGAGCGACACCAAAGGGATCACCTTCAGGCGCATACAATCGGTGTGGGCCGATGGCCCCAAAACAGAAAATGGTGCATACGCTATTTATCCTGTGGTATGCAAAAATGTGTTGATCGAAGGGTGCGTTGCTATGGGTTCGTCTGATGCGGGCATCTATGTGGGTCAGTCCGATTCGGTTATCATCCGCAACAGCAAAGCCTATTGGAATGTGGCCGGCATTGAAAGTGAGAACTCGCGATGGGTAGAAATTTATGATAACGAAGCGTATGAAAACACCGGAGGCATTTTGATTTTCGACCTGCCCGGCCTCACACAATATGGCCATTCCACGAAAGTGTTTCGCAACCATGTGCATGACAACAATCACGAAAATTTTGCAGCTAAGGGAAACATTGTGGCGAGCATACCACCGGGCACTGGCTTTTTGATTTTGGCCACGCACAATATTGAAATGACAGAAAACAAAATAGTTGACAATAAAACACTGGGCATCGGTATTGTGAGCTACGAGTTGGTGGCAGCGCTCAATGAAGGCGAAGTAGAGCAAGAGGCTGCTATCGGTGGTGTGCAAACAGTTGACAATAATTATAAAACAGACTCGCTCTATAATCCATATCCTTATCAAGTATTTATCCACAACAATGAATTTGAAAACAGTCATTGGTTGCCTGCGCTCGATCACGATATGGGCAAACTTTTTTTCATGAAGTCGTTCATGAGCCCACCCGATATTGTATATGATGGAATTGCCGACCCCAATCGCAAGGACGCTGAACTTTGCATCCGCGAAAAGGAAGGAATTGTTTTTTTAAACTTAGATGCTGCCAACGATTTTAAAGCACTGTCCAAAAACGTTGATGCTTACCAATGCGATGGAAAGGAAATAGGCAGACAATGAAAATCATCCCTTCAATATTTTTGGGGATTGCACTTTTGTGTGCATGCCAAAAAAGCAAGCAGCAGGAGATTGTGGTCTTGCCTGAAATGCATGTGGATGCCGACCTCTCATCAATAGGAAAAGCAAAACTCTCCGACTACGGATTTTTTATGGGTGATTTGAAAAACCTGTTGCCAGCCGAGGGAGTAATTCCCTACTCACTGAATTCCCCCCTCTTTTCAGACTATGCCTATAAAAAGCGCTTTATCAAAATTCCTGTGGGAACCAAGGCTACCTTCAACCCAGACGATGTATTTGATTTTCCGGACGGCACCATCCTGATCAAAAACTTTTATTACCCTGCCGACTTTCGCAAGCCCGAAGAAAACCTGCGCATACTTGAAACACGTCTGCTGATAAATGAAGCAGGAACATGGAAGGCACTGCCTTATATATGGAACGATCAGCAAACCGAAGCCTACTTGAGCGTGGCCGGAAAAAACTTAGACGTTTCATGGACACACTATGACGGGGCCATGAGGAGCGCACACTATTCGGTGCCCAACATGAACCAGTGCAAAGGTTGTCATTTGCGTGGCGACAAGGTGATGCCCATTGGGCCATCGGCACGGCAATTAAATGGCGAGCATCATTTTCGGGAGGGAAAAATAAATCAATTGGTGCAATGGCAAAAAATAAATTTGATTGAAGGGCTGCCTCCATTGTCTCAGCTTCCAACGTTGGCATCGTATGACGATGATCAGATTTCCATTGATAAACGCGCACGTGCATGGCTTGAAATCAATTGTGCCCATTGCCACCGTGCCGATGGCCCTGCAAAAAACAGTGGGCTTCATTTGCTTGCCTCCGAAAAGGATCCTTCGCGCGTGGGTGTAGGCAAAGCTCCTGTGGCGGCAGGCAAAGGTTCGGGCGGTTTATTGTATGGCATTGTGCCAGGCAAGCCGGAAGAATCCATTTTACAATTCAGGATTGAATCGGTGCACCCCGGAATTATGATGCCGGAACTGGGCCGCTCGGTGGTGCATGAGGAGGGGGTTGAGTTGGTGAGAAGGTGGATTGTGGAGATGAAGAATTGAGTTAAGAGAAAAAAAAAGATAGGTTATTTTGATAACTCAGGAGGTTGGCGTGCATACCTTGGATGAGTAAAAGAAGCCAGATGTTTCAGCAACCATGACAGAAACAGTAACAGAATCAACAATTACGTGCCCCAATTGTGGACATAAAAAAGAGGAAGAGATGCCAGCCAATGCGTGCCAGTATTTTTACGAGTGCGAAAATTGCAAAACGATATTAAAGCCTAAGCTTGGTGATTGCTGTGTTTATTGCAGCTATGGCACGGTGAAGTGCCCGCCCATGCAAGAGAACAAAAGTTGTTGTTGATAATTCAAAAACCTACTTCTTCCTAAACAACGAATCAACAAACTCAACTTTATTGAACACCTGGAGGTCGTCAACTTTTTCGCCCACGCCAATATATTTTACCGGTATTTTGAACATATCCGAAATGCCAATCACCACTCCGCCTCTTGCAGTGCCATCCAATTTTGTAATGGCAAGGCAGCTCACGTTTGTAGCTTTGGTAAACTCGCGGGCCTGTACCACCGCATTTTGGCCGGTGCTTCCGTCCAGCACAAGCATCACATCGTGCGGGGCATCGGGAATGATTTTTTCCATCACACGTTTTATTTTAGACAGTTCGGCCATCAGATTTATCTTTGTGTGAAGCCTTCCGGCCGTGTCAATGATGATCACATCAGCGCCCATCTCAACACCTTGCTTCACGGTGTCGAAGGCAACTGATGAAGGGTCGGTGTTCATGCCGCGCGCCACCACCTGCACCCCAATGCGCTCGCCCCATAATTTCAACTGTTCCACGGCCGCGGCCCGGAATGTATCGGCCGCGCCAAGCACCACCGTGTGCCCTTTCTTTTTATACTGTGCTGCCAGTTTGCCTATGGTAGTGGTTTTGCCCACCCCGTTTACGCCAACCACCATCAGCACATAAGGTTTTATGCCTGCCGGGATTTCGAAGTCGGCCAAGTCGCGCGAATTGCTTTCGCTCAACAGGGAAGCTATTTCTTCTTTGAGTATGCGGTCCAATTCGGAAGTGCCCAGGTATTTATCGCGGGCCACGCGGTCTTGAATCCGCCCAATGATTTTCAACGTGGTGTCCACGCCAACATCGGATGAGATCAAAATCTCTTCCAGACTGTCGAGCACATCCTCGTCCACCACGGATTTTCCCGCAATGGCCTTGGTCAGTTTTCCAAAAAAACTTTCCTTCGACTTTTCGAGGCCCTGATCTAAACTTTCCTTTTTCTCTTTAGAAAAAAAACCTGATAGGAATGCCATAGTTGAAAATGTAAACGTGTGTGGCAAAAGTAGGAAAATAAAAAAGTCCCTCGGTGGGGACTTTCTTTCAATAAATTCTTTGTGGATTATCTCTTGGCGAGGGTCTCTTTTACAAGATCGGAAACAACAATCTCCTCTTTGAAATAATAGGCACCTGTTTTTTCGGATTTAATAGCACGGATCACTTTCGCGTAACTCTTTCCGTCTGTTTTTTTAAGGGAAGCAACAACTTTCTTTGCCATGATTATTTAATTTCTTTGTGAAGGGTATATTTTTTTAAGATCGGGTTGTACTTCTTAAGCTCAATGCGCTCGGTCGTGTTTTTCCGGTTCTTGGTGGTAATGTGGCGGCTCATGCCTGGCATGCCGCTGGTCTTTTGCTCGGTGCACTCCAATATTACCTGAATCCTGTTTCCTTTTTTTGCCATACAGCAGATTGTTAAAGATTAATGGCTAATGTGCCTTTGGCGCGCGCTTCCTTAAGCACCGCGGTGATTCCTTTCAAATTGATGGTTTTAATGGCCTTGGTGCACAACTTCAGTGTTATCCACTTGTCCTCTTCGGGAACGAAGAAGCGTTTGGTTTGAAGGTTTGGATAAAATTTGCGCTTCGTGCGGTTGTTGGCGTGCGAAACCTTATTGCCCGACTGAGGTCTTTTTCCTGTGATTTGACAAACTCTTGCCATAAAACTTAAATTGATTTTAGCCCCTTTTAAAAAGGGATTGCAAATATCGGGAAAAGCAGTTCAATAATCCAAGCCCGGCAAAAAGAAAGGGCAAATGAGTTGTTAACACCCGCTTATTAAGTAAGGCACTGTTGCCCCAAACCCTTTGAATCGTCCCAAAAAATCACTTTCCACTCATTTTTCGAGAGACTGGGATCGAAGTGTCATACCGGGCCTGCCTTTGCCGAAGCTGCTAAGAGCAGGCAGGCTTTGACCCGGTATCCCGTTAGACACAGATAAAAACGAGATCGCGGCTCAAGGGCCGTGATGACAGAAGCGACTTTTTAGTCAGCCCCAGATCACCAATGCCAAACATTATTGTTTGCCTGTTTAGTGATCAGAAATCCCATCCTCACGGCAGCATCCATGCTCGAACAAAATACCCCTAAAAGGGTATTCCCTTAGCCTTGATTGTACAGTAGCTTTACTATATCAAAGTACTTTTGTGGAATATACTTTTAAAAATAGCCATGCCGAAAAACCAATCACGTTGGTTTTGAGCGAATACTCCATCACCGTCCGTACTGATGGAAGAGAAAAGATAATTCCGTATGGCGATATACAATCCGTTTGCCTCAAGCGGTCGGGCAGAAAATTCTTTACCATAATCAAGGCAACGAACCAACCCGAAATCTACATCAGCAATCATTATTGGTTGTCGGGCAACGAAACGGACGACAAGTCGCGGGAGTACGTGACGTTCATCCGGGTTTTGCACTTCCACCTCCGCACCAAAAGCCAGGCGTATTATGTTTGCGGCAACAACCTCCGCCCTATTTTTTTCGCGACTGGTTTTTCCATAATCGCAGCCTTTGGCATTTCATACACGTTGGAAAATTTTCAGTTGAACCCATTCAACAGCATTGTTACTTCCTTGATTTTATCAACTTTGGGCATATTTGTGATAGCCTTGTTGAACACGGGCCGCTTTCCAAAGGTGTATATACCCGAAAATATTCCGTTGCAATTTTTGCCTTTCAATTGAAATTTTTAACGCGGAGTACGCTGAGTTCCTCAAAGGTTGAGGTCATGCTTGTCTTTGAATCCCCTCTGCGGTACTCTGCGCGCTCTGCGTTTGAGATATTTATTGCGGAGCAAACTCAGTTTCGAAAAGGTTGTCTTCCTTTTCTTTGAATCCTCTGCGGAACTCTGCGCCCTTTGGGTTTGAACATTGCGCATACACCCAGCTACTGTATAACCATAATTGTATTTACTTTGCTTTTGGATTACCCGCCATTGTCATGCCCTTAGAAGAAGACATAAAGCAAGAAAAGTTTTTCAACGAGTATCAAAAAGCATCGATCAACATTTTATATACCGGAGGTTGGTTGTACAACATCAACTCAAGCCATTTAAAAAAATTTGGCATCAGCCACGAGCAATTCAATGTGTTGCGCATACTTCGTGGCAGTTTTCCCAGGCCCATGATGCTGGCCCAAATTACGGAGCGGATGATAGACAAAAGCAGCAACTGCACGCGCTTGGTGGAAAAATTGAAGCAAAAAGGATTGGTGAACCGGATCACCTGCGAAAGCAACCGCAGGCAGGTGGACATTTCCATCACGGCCAAAGGGCAGCAACTGCTAAAGAAAATAGATGCCAGCCAAGAAGCATGGATAGAAACGATGGGCAAGATTTCAAAAAAGGAAGCTGAAGAACTGAACCGTATATTGGACAAACTTCGTGGCTAAGTCTGCCTCACCATTCCTTAATTGGCTGTGTATATTTTTTTATGTCAAAGGCATCGCGCAAGCTCAGGCTCATCAGTGCCATATCGGCCAGCACATTTTTTTTGAAATGGGTACTTCCCTTTCTCATGATTTCGTGAATATAAAATCCCTTACGGGGATTGTTGTTTTGATACCGCGCGGAAGGCTGCAATTTATTTTCAAAATATAGCCCATAGATGGTAACGCGGTACCGATTGTCTCTAACCTCAACCACAAACTTGCCGCTCCACTCACCATTCCAATAAATAAGTGGAGTGTTTTGATAGCTGCGGCCATAGCGTATGCAATCCACTAGGTAGTGGTGTATTTCTCCATTGTAGCCCAACTCGTTCCTAACAACTTGCTGTGTAAATATTTTTGACTTTAGCATCGACACTACTTCGCGCCTTAAACTGTCCTCGGTGCCCAAGTACTCATACGTATATTGCCAGGTCAGTTCGTTGTTGGTCACTTCAAACAGGTCATACTTTTGCCCGTGGGCCAAGTTGGCCATTAGCATGCCGAGCAAGATCATCAACCTCATTTTCGCAAAGCGTTAACCATTCCCCATTGAGTTACGAAAAAAATAGAATGATGTTGATAGGGACTTTGATTTATCTAACTGATGTTACGCAAAACTTATAAAGTGGTGTCAGCCTGAGGCCCTCGAAGACGATTTAACTTAGTCTAATCAGTTTTCGAGGGCCTCAAACTGACAGGTTCCATCGTTTTGCGTAACATCAGTTATCTAATGAAGGAATTCGTTTTGATAAAGCTCTTGAAGGTGGCTTCCAAACCCATAGTTTCCAAAAAACCACATCTTTTTTTGAAAATTGAATCAAAAAACACCCTATTACAATCGGATTCGGTAATAAATTTTGAAAATTAGGTTAAAATATGGCCCAACTTTCCAAATATTGCATAGAAATTCAAAAACAAGACTCAAACTAAACCCACTACTATGAAAAAATCAGTTGTTTTTCTTATACTGCTCATCGCGATAAGCGTGCTGGCAGTATTTATGCCGGCCGTGCCAGGGGCTATCATCACCGAAGGGATCAACTCCGGTGATGTGGCCTGGATGCTGACTGCCACAGCACTGGTGTTGTTGATGACACCGGGGCTCGCCTATTTCTATGGCGGCATGATCAACACAAAAAACATTATCACCACCATGTTGCAAAGTTTTATTGCCATGGGCGTGATCAGTGTGCTGTGGATTGTAGTTGGATTCAGCCTGGCCTTTGGAGATTCCATAGGTGGCTTCATCGGTGATCCTACTTCCTTCTTCATGTTCCAGCATGTGCTCGATGGAAAACCTTGGTCGTTGGCACCCACCATTCCCTTGGTGTTGTTTGCATTTTTCCAGTTGAAGTTTGCCATCATCACACCGGCACTCATCACGGGCACGTTTGCCGAGCGCATCCGCTTTAAGTCGTATATCATCTTTTTGGTGTTGTTCTCTCTCTTTATCTATGCACCCCTTGCGCACATGACCTGGCACCCCGATGGATTCCTTTTCAAGTTGGGCGTTCTTGATTTTGCAGGAGGTACCGTAGTGCACATGTCGGCAGGGTTTGCTGCATTGGCTGCTTCTATTTATTTGAGAAACAAAGCTGAAGTAAAAGAGGCCATCTCTCCGGCCAACATTCCATTTGTGTTGTTGGGCACTGGGTTGCTTTGGTTCGGATGGTTTGGATTCAATGCAGGAAGTGCGTTGAGCGCGGGCACGTTGGCAGCTTCTGCATTTGCAACTACCAACACGGCTTCGGCAGCAGCCGGTTTATGTTGGGTATTGATGGATGCAGTTCGTGGAAAAAAAGCATCGGCCCTTGGTTTCTGTATAGGTGCGGTGGTTGGTCTTGTGGCCATTACGCCAGGTGCAGGGTTTGTTACCATCCCTTCCAGTTTATTTATAGGAACTATTGCCAGCTTGATCAGTAACGTAGTGGTTCATTGGAAATCCAAAACTTCGTTGGAAGATACACTGGATGTATTTCCCTGTCACGGAGTAGGTGGTGCGGTGGGCATGGTCATGACTGCTTTGCTGGCCAACACAGCAGTGAACGCAGCGAACACCACCGGCAACGGTTTGTTCTTTGGCGAATTCAACCTCTTTAAAGTGCACATGATTTCGTTGGCTTTTACACTTGTGTTTATTATTGGAGGTTCCTTCCTGATCTTAAAAATCACTGATTTGATTTCGCCTATGGCGGTGAGCAGTGAGGAAAAGAAAGTTGGATCGGACTACAGTCAACATGACCTCCATTCATTCGAATTGAAAAAAGAGGTGGCCTAAAAATCACCAAAGCGTTCCGGAGGGTGCGAACTACCCTGCCGGAACCACTTTAGTTTATTGTTTAATAAAAACACATTTAAAATTATGAAAAAAACTTTAATACAAATTTCAAGATATGGTGCGCTAATGAGTGCATTGCTGTGCGGCTACGTATCGATAGCGCAGGAAACGGTGGTGGCCTCCATTGCAAAACCAGCAGTGAAGGAAGA
Organism: Cytophagales bacterium; assembly: GCA_031422215.1. Classification (GTDB taxonomy): domain Bacteria; phylum Bacteroidota; class Bacteroidia; order Cytophagales; family Cyclobacteriaceae; genus ELB16-189. The sequence goes on from JANOQB010000113.1 coordinate 8,799, forward strand.
AAAAATAGTTACGGAAGGCGATGCGCTGGAAACAAAATTGGAAGAAGAAAAAAAGGAGGCAGAAGAAGGAAAGTTTTCTGTGAGCGGCTACTTAGACACTTACTACTTCACCAACTTCAACAATCCCGTTTCGCGCGACAACATGGGGCAGTCTGGTGTGGGCCGTGGGTTTGATAGGCGTGTGGGGCAATTCCAATTGGGCATGGTGCAAACTGTGTTCAAATACACCAACAGCAAATCGGAAGTAGTGGCCGACCTTGCCTTTGGCCCCAATGCTCAGTATGGAAATTATGGGAACGTGCCCGTGATGGCACCTGCCTATGGGTATTCGCTGGGCAACGATACATGGTCTTCGGTGATCATCAAGCAAGCGTATTTCAAATACAATGCCACTGAAAAGTTGTCGTTTATTGCCGGACAGTTCGGTACGCACATCGGGTATGAATACATCGATGCACCGCTCAATTTTTTCTACTCCATCAACCACACCTTCAATAGCGGCATCCCTTTTTATCACACGGGTGTAAAAGCCACGTATGCGTTTAGCGACAAGGTGTCGTTGATGTTGGGTGGTGTAAATGGGTTTGATTACGTGCACGACAACAACCGCGCAAAGGGTTTGATAGGCCAACTTACATTGACACCTGCCGAGGGCTTGAGCATTTATTTTAATTATATAAACTCAAACGAATCCAACACCGATCCTGCAACAGGAAAAACCCCAGCCGGAAATTTTACAGTGTATGATTTGAATGGCGGATATCAGGCAAGTGAAAAACTTTTCCTCGGCTATTGGGTCATGTATGGAAAACAGAAAGGCACTTTGGGTGCTCCCGGAACATTCGTACCTGCCGATGGCAATGTGGATGAAGTGAAGAATTGGTATGGTGCCAATCTCTATCTTACCTACGCCTTCTCCGATGTTTTCAGTTTGGGTTTCAGGGGCGAATATTTCGATAACAAATCGGGGGCGAGAGGGCTGAGAAACATTGATACAGATGGCCAGGCCATTGGTGCCTCGGTGAGCACATACACCCTGACGGGCTCGTTTACGCTTGCCGATGGACATCTCATATTGAAACCAGAACTGAGATCGGATGTGTTCAACAAATTGGCCGGTGCCGGCAACGAACAATCGCAACAGTTCATGGATTCCAAAGGAGATTTTACCAAGAACGGGCAGACCACACTCGGCATGGCAGCGATCTATAAATTTTAATGAGGGGGAGTTAAAATTCGTCTCGTTAACAACAAGGGGTTTTAGAGTGAAGGGGGGGCAAAAGCCTCCTCTTTTTTTTTGCTGTGTTGGAAATTTATTATTCATTCAGTTTGTGATTTACTTTGTGTGCAACATTGGAAATATGCTGAAGACCAGTTTGCTCCTTATTGCCAGTATTTGCATGGGTTCGTTCACCCTCCTGGCCCAAAACAGACTTCCTGCCTTTGAAATGAATGAGCGACTTGGCAGAGGCATTAACATGGGAAACAGTTTTGAAGCTCCCTCAGAAACAGAATGGGGAAATCCCTGGAAGCCCGAGTATTTCAAGATCATATCTCAACTGGGGTTTAAACACGTTCGCCTACCGGTGCGCTGGGAGCCGATAGATCGCAGTATGGCTTCATCCCCATACACTGTTAGTCCGTCATTTCTGAATCGCATTAAACAAGTGATAGATTCGGCATTCAAGTACAATCTGCACATCATCATCAATATGCATCATCACGAAGCGTTGTATGAGGACCCGACAGCACAGAAGGCTCGGTTTTTATCTCAGTGGCGCCAGATTGCAGACCACTTCAAAAATTATCCCGATAAATTGTTGTTTGAGGTTTTGAACGAGCCGCACGGCAACCTAACGCCAACCCTCTGGAACGAATATTTTGCTGATGCCCTGAAGGAAATAAGAAAGACCAATCCAACCCGCATAGTTTTAATGGGTGTGGCCGAATATGGCGGCTTGAGTGGTATTGCCCAACTTGTGCTTCCGAATGATGAGTACATAATCCTTTCGCCCCATTATTACAATCCATTCAACTTCACGCATCAAGGTGCGGAATGGGTTGCAGGGGCCAATATGTGGTTGGGCACCGAATGGCTGGACACAGAGGCCGATCGGGAAACTGTGGCCAGCGACTTTAATTATGCCCTTCAGTTTTCTACCGTAAACCATATTCCCATTCATATAGGAGAGTTTGGCGCTTATGGAAAGGCAGACAACGAATCGCGCTCGCGGTGGACAACGTTCCTGTCTCGGTGGTTCGAAGAGAAGAAAATGAGTTGGGCTTATTGGGAATTCAGTGCAGGGTTTGGGATTTATAATCCAACCACAAAAATTTTTGCAACAGCATTGACAGATGCCCTTTTGAATAACAAATTATCAGATCCAACAGCGGTAATTGCCACACCGATTTATACGGGCGATTTTTCGAGTGGAAGTGACGGATGGTTTCTGGCCACACAAGGCGGTGCATCGGGGACACATACAACATCAGCAGGAAAACTAAACGTTTCAATCTCCCATGGCGGCACCGAAATGTGGCATATTCAATTGGTAAAAAATAACATTGCCCTTCACAAAGATAAACTCTACCGAATTTCATTTAAAGCAAAAGCTGCTGCCGACCGAAGTGCCACCTTTTATGCTGGTAGAGCCGGAAGTCCTTGGGATGCCTATAGCGGATACAACGGGATAAGTATTGGCACGCAGGAATCTAAGTATGTATTTTCCTTTACGATGAAGGCGTCAACAGATTTGACCTCGCGGTTGGTGTTTGATTTAGGGAAGAGTACAACAGGGATAACCCTTTCCGAAGTTAACGTAGAGGAACTTAAAATTATGATTACCAAAGTTGAGGGAAAAGATTTTGAATCACGCGTAGAAGTTTACCCAAACCCGGTGACCCAAATTCTTTATTTCAAAGAACAGCATCAATATCTCGAAGCACAACTATATGACATGAAAGGAAGACTTTGGGAAACGTTTAGTATCACACAAGAGACCCCTTCGATTAGTTTGGAAACCATACCTAGAGGCCTCTATATACTTAAACTCTCGGGTGTCGATTTGAATAACACTATCAAAATCATAAAGGAGTAATACCTTTTGGCCAAATCAAAGTTGAGAATCATAAAATCGACCCTAAGGTTTTACAACCCGTTAGTTTTATTACTTTTGTTGCCTTACTAATTCCTATTATCCTAAGTGGGAATTAAAATCCGTAAACCTAAATCCCAAATCAAACATGGAAGCCTACGGTAAAATACTTCTAATAGCCATGCCTGCGTTTTTGTTGCTGGTGCTGTTCGAAAAATGGTGGGGCTGGCATAAAGGCAACGACACGGTGCCCATCAACGACATGATTTCAAGTTTGAGTTCGGGCATCACCAACGCAACCAAAGATGTGCTGGGTTTGAGTGTGGCCATCATCTCGTATGGATGGCTTGTAGAGAAAGTTGCAATTACCCACATCCAATCTGGTTGGCTTACTTATGTGGTGGCGTTTATCGCTCTGGATTTTGCTGGCTACTGGGTGCACCGCATTTCGCATGAATACAATTTGTTTTGGAACAACCATATCATCCATCACAGTAGTGAAGAGTTCAATCTTGCCTGTGCCTTGCGCCAAAGCATTTCTTCCATCGTGCGCATCTTTGCCATTTTCTTGTTGCCGGCCGCTTTGTTGGGTGTGCCACAGCAAGTGATCGCCATCGTGGCACCATTGCATTTGTTTGCCCAGTTCTGGTATCACACCCAGCACATTGGCAAAATGGGTTTTCTAGAGCATATCATTGTCACCCCTTCGCACCATCGGGTGCACCATGCCATCAACTCCATTTATCTCGACCGGAATTACTCGCAGATATTTATTATCTGGGATAAACTCTTCGGCACTTTTCAGCAAGAGCTCGCAGATGTTCCCCCTGTCTATGGCGTAACGCGGCCCGTGCAAACGTGGAACCCCATCAAAATAAATTTCATGCACCTGTGGTTGCTCATCAAAGATGCCTGGCGCGCACAGCGCGTATGGGATAAACTGCGGATTTGGTTTATGCCACTGGGTTGGCGGCCAGCCGATGTGGCGAAAAATTATCCGGTTTATAAGATCACGGACGTAAACAATTTTGAAAAGTATAACCCAACAATTTCTCCCTCGCTGTTGGCTTGGTGCTGGGTTCAAATGTTTATGGTGTTGCTTTTCATCAGCTACTTGTTTGGCAACATTGCCGCCATTGGCTTGCCCAACATGTTTTTATACGGTGCCTTTGTTTTCCTTTGTGTGTATGCCTACACCGAGGTGTTGGACGGAAACAAGTTTGCCTGGCTTTGGGAAATTTTTAAAAACGCAGTTGGGATTTATATCATCCTTTGGCAAGGCGATTGGTTCGGCCTTGGCAAGTATGTGAGTGGGATGCAGTGGGTGTTGCTTGTTTATTTTGTTCTGTCCTCTATAATTACCTACGGATTGGTATTTCAACGGGCGAAACATGTAGAAGCCAATTGAGATTTAGGATCATGGAAGACTTCCTTGCGGCAGCGGCCCGGTTTATCAACACTACGTCAGGCCACATTTTTTTAACAGGCAAGGCGGGCACGGGCAAGACAACGTTTCTCAAAAACCTCGGTAACATCACTCACAAGACACACATTGTAGTGGCACCCACTGGCATTGCAGCTTTGAACGCAGGCGGTGTCACCATCCATTCACAATTCTTGTTGCCGCCCCTGACTTTTTTGCCCGACCGCTTTTTGCCTGACGATTTTGCCCAAAGCGGAAGGATCATCAACCAAAATGTGCTGGCCCACAAGCATCCGCTCAACAGTGCGCGCAAGCAGGTGCTCCGTTCCATCGACTTGCTGGTGATTGACGAGGTGAGCATGTTGCGTGCCGACCTGCTGGATGCCATTGACTATCGCATGAAAGCGGCCCGCGGAAATTTCAGGCAAAGTTTTGGCGGGGCACAAGTGTTGTTCATTGGCGACCTGTATCAATTGCCACCGGTGGTAAGAAACGAGGAGCAGGAATTCCTTGGCCGCTATTATAAAAGTGCCTGGTTCTACGAAGCAAAAGCACTGCAAGAGGACACGCTGGTTTACATTGAACTGGATAAAATTTTCCGGCAGCACGACCCCGTGTTTATTGATATACTGAACAACCTGCGCAACAACACAACAACACCGCAGGACATTGAAACGCTGAACGGACATTTTAAAACAGCCGAGGAGATTAGTGCTCTGAAGGAGGTGATAACCCTTACCACACACAACTACAAAGCGGATGAACTGAACCAAAAAGAACTGAGGACACTACCTGCAACCTCGCATTTTTTCGAAGCCACCGTTGAAGATGATTTCCCCGAAAGCATGTATCCGGTAACGGCCCGGTTGGAACTAAAGGAAGGTGCTCAGATCATGTTCATCCGCAACGACACCACTGAAGACAAAAAATATTTCAACGGAAAACTCGCCACGATAAAAAAAATTTCAAAAGGTGAAATTTGGGTGGAGATGAGTGGCACGCACGAACAGTACCTACTAAGGCGCGAGCGATGGGAGAATAAAAAATACACGGTGCAGGCAGCCACACACGACCTGGACGAGGAAGTGATTGGTTCCTTTGAACAATATCCGGTGAAACTCGCCTGGGCCATTACCGTGCACAAAAGCCAGGGCCTTACGTTCGACAAAGCAATCATTGATGTGGGCCAGGCATTTGCCGGTGGCCAGGTGTATGTGGCCTTGTCGCGGCTGCGCTCGTTGGAGGGCCTCGTGTTGCGCACCCGCATTCATCCTTCGGTGATCAGCACTGACAAATTGGTGGCCGATTTTACGCAAGCCAATAATTTACCAGGCCAGCTTGGTGAAGTGATGGCGACACGGCAACGGATTTTCCTTCAACAGATACTTGGAAATACGTTTGATTTCACATCCCTGACAAAGGATATAAAATACGTGCAGAAAGACCAACTTGAGGAAGGGTTTGGTGAAGCGACCATGAAGCCCGTGCTCACTCAAATCATTGAATCGCTGGAATCCGAACGCATAAACACAGAAAAATTCAGGCGGCAATTGAACGACTTGCTCGCAACAGGAAATCATCAGCAGTTGATGGAACGCATTGTAAAAGGCGGCACCTATTACCGTACATTTCTTTTCGGCAACATCCGGTTGCTGCTTGCGCATCTTGAATCGATTAAAATGCAAAAGCGCGTGAAGGCGTATGTGAACCAACTGACGGAATTGGATCTGGCATTGGGAAAAAAATTGGAGGAGGTGGACAAAGTGCTGCTGTTGGCCGATGGCATATTGCAAGGACATACCAAATTTGAGTTTGCCCCGCTTACTAAACAACGATTGGACGAGCGCACCGCCCTGCTGGCCGAAATAAGAAAAAGTCAGGCAGGCATCCGTGTATCCGATGCACCAGCCCGCAAGCGAAAGGGTACCAAATCCAAAAAAAAAGCAAATGAGCCCAGTACGTTTGACATCACGGTGGACATGATCAACACGGGCATGACCGTAGAGGAAATCGCCAAAAAGCGCGAGTTGGTGGCAGGCACCATTGAAAGCCACCTTGCTAAAGCAGTGGAGGAAGGCCGTGTGAGTATTTTTAAATTCATGGATGAAGGAAGCGTTATGGAAATCATCAACACACAACGCGAACTGCCCGAAGGATCGACATCCAAGGAGTTGTACGAAAAATTGAACGGCAAATTTGGCTACGGCCAACTGCGTGCCGCTATGGCGCATGCGAAGAAAAGTGCGGCATCGGAGTAGGATCATTCCAAAAACGTGACTGATTGTGAGGTTCGATGTGCGTAGTAAATCAACAGACAGTGTAAAAAGTTGGCCGCAGATATAAGCATTTCACCGCTGATTTACGTTTTGGTAAAATTATTGGCATTTGATATAACCTTGCCGATCGCTTTTTGGTATCTTTACGAAAGTATTACAATCCCGGCATGAACATTATCAGAAGTTGGAGAGAGCAAAAAATTTTACTGAAACGGATGTTTCCCATCTTACGTGATGAAGATTTTTTATTGGAAGATGGAGGAATGGAAAAAGTATTGAAGGTATTGCAGGTGAAACTGAACAAGTCCGAAACTGAATTGGAGTTGCTTTTGGCCGAACTCCAAACCTATTGACCAGCTGCTTTTTGCTTTAAATTTTCTTCGCCTTCTCCCAATATTCATCCATCTCCGCCAACGACATTTCCCCCATCTTTTTTCCATCCTTGGCCGATTCCGTTTCTAAGTATTGAAACCGCTTGATGAATTTTTTATTCGTTCGCTCCAACGCTTCTTCCGGATCGATGTTGATGAAGCGTGCATAATTCACCAGGGAGAAAAGCAAGTCGCCAAACTCGGCAAGTGCTTTTCCTTTATCGATCGCTTCGTCCGATTCCACGTTGAACTCGCTTTTGAATTCTTCCATTTCCTCCTCCACCTTTTGCCACACTTGCTCTTTCTTCTCCCAATCAAAACCCACACCACGGGCCTTGTCTTGTATGCGTATGGCTTTGACCAGGGCAGGCAACGAGGTGGGCACACCTTCCAGCACCGATTTATTTCCCGTTCGCAATTTTATTTTTTCCCAGTTTTCTTTCACGGTTTTTTCATCGGTGGCCACTACATCGCCATACACGTGTGGATGCCGTTCGATCAATTTTTCGCAAATGGAATTCAACACATCGGCCATGTCAAATGCCTTCATCTCGCTGGCAATGCGCGCATAAAAAACATTGTGGAGCATGAGGTCGCCAAGTTCTTTTTTTATCTCGGGCAGGTTGCCATCCAAAATGGAATCCGAGAGTTCATACGTTTCTTCAATGGTAAGGTGGCGCAGTGTTTCAAGCGTTTGCTTTCTGTCCCACGGGCAATTTTCGCGCAGCTCGTCCATCACGGTAAGCAGCCGGTCGAAGGCTTTCAATTTAGCTTCGCGGTTTAGGTCAGGAGAGGAGAATGGCTTTTTATTCATCGGTTCAAACTTAAGTCGGGTTGTTGGTGTTGTAATATTGCATCATGCTACTTCGGTAAGAGAATTTAAACGTAAGGATAATTTATTTATTTTTATGTCCCTAACCTTCGTAGCACACAGTTGAATCGTAATTTGTAACTCTAAAATCTCAATTCTATATGGCCGTGTTCCTGCTCAGTATCGGAGTTTTTGGTTTGTTTTTTTTGTTCATGTCTGTGCGGCTCCTGTTTGTGAAAAACGGAGAGTTTCGTGGCACCTGCGCAACTCAAAGCCCATTTTTGGCCAAGGAAGGAATTACGTGCGGCTACTGCGGAAAAGTTGTAGGTGCAGGCGAAGCATGTGGCGATCCTGAAAAAGCAAACGAAATTACGTTACCCGATAAACAGGCAAACCTATAAGGTTTTTAAAACCTTATAGGTCTAAGAGAAACTATTTCTAAGCCCTCTAAATTTGTTAGTTTTACGGTCACTTATTTTAATCCTTACCTGTGACCCTTATCAAATCTATTTCTGGCATTCGCGGCACCCTTGGTGGCACTCCTGGCGAAGCACTTACACCTGTTGATGCCGTAAAATTTGCAGCCGCATTTGGAACCTGGATAAAATCCCGCAAAGGGAATAAGGTTGTCATTGGCCGCGATGCACGGCCATCGGGTGAGATGATAAGCCAATTGGTTTCGGCCACGTTGCAAGGCCTTGGGCTGCACGTGATCGATCTGGGCTTGTCCACAACGCCCACAGTAGAAATTGCCGTGCCGCGCGAGAAGGCCGGAGGCGGAATCATCCTCACCGCCAGCCACAACCCGGTGCAGTGGAATGCACTCAAGTTGCTAAACGAAAAAGGGGAATTTATTTCTGGTGCCGATGGCGCAGCCGTTTTGAAAATTGCCGATGAAGAAAAATTCGATTTTGCACCGGTCGAAAAACTGGGAAACTATACGCGCAACAACAGCTACTTGCAAAAGCACATCGATCTTATTTTGAAACACAAGTGGGTGGATAAAAAAGCCATTCAAAATTCAAAATTCAAAATAGCCGTTGACGCAGTAAACTCATCAGGAGGTATTGTGGTGCCTCAATTGTTAAAAGCACTTGGCGTGAAAAAAGTGGTTGAACTTTATTGCGAGCCCCACGGAAAATTTCCGCACAACCCTGAGCCCTTGCCCGAACACCTGACAGCGATAAGCAAAATCGTAAAGAAAGAAAAATGCGATTTGGGAATTGTGGTGGACCCTGATGTGGACCGGCTCGCCCTGATACAAGAGGATGGCAAACCCTTTGGCGAAGAATACACGTTGGTGGCCGTTGCCGATTACGTGCTCACCAAAAAGAAAGGCAACACGGTTTCCAACTTATCGTCCACGCGTGCTTTGCGCGATGTTACCGAAAAGGCCGGAGGCAGTTATATCGCAGCAGCTGTTGGCGAGGTAAACGTGGTAACCAAAATGAAAGAGACCCATGCGGTGATCGGTGGCGAAGGCAATGGCGGCATTATTGTGCCCGACTTTCACTATGGCCGCGATGCCCTTATCGGGATTGCTTTGTTCCTAACCCATCTTGCCAAAACTAAATTGAAAGCATCGGAGCTAAGAAAAACTTATCCGGCCTATTTCATTTCAAAAAATAAAATTGAACTGACCCCCAACATGGATGTGGATGAGGTGCTGGAAAAAATAAAAAAGAAATACGCGCACGAGAACATAAACACCGTGGATGGTGTGAAGATTGATTTTGAAAAGGAACGCGAGTGGGTGCATTTGCGCAAGAGCAACACAGAGCCCATCATACGCATCTATGCTGAGTCGCAGTCTGAGCAAAAGGCAAATGACCTGGCTCAACGGATAATTTGGGATATAAAATCAATAATAGGTGGTTGAGAGTTGCTTCGGCCAGGGATAGAAGAGGAAAGCCCGAAGTGCGTTAGACTTGCGTGTTGGGCGGACTTGGACCGGATAGCCCGGTTGCGTCTCGCAAGGCCGCCACAAAATTTTAAAAATTGTAGTGCCACATAAGGTTTAGCTAACACTAATCAAATCGAAATCACCATGAGAGTCTATCTCGACAATGCCGCCACCACCCCGCTCGACCCGGAAGTGTTTGATGCCATGAAGCCTTTTTTGCTTGAAGATTTTGGCAACCCGTCCTCCACGCACACACACGGGCGCAAGGTGCGCTCGGCCATTGAGTCGGCAAGAAAAAAAATTGCCGAACTGCTCAACTGCACACCTGGTGAAATACTTTTTACATCCGGTGGCACGGAGGCCGATAATACAATTCTGCATTGTGCCGTGGAGACGTACAACCTAAAGCATGTTATATCTTCGCCTATCGAGCATCATGCAGTTACTCATACATTAGATAACCTTGTCAAACAAAATGAAATTCAATTGCACGCTGTGCGATTGGATGAAAAAGGTCATGTTGATTTGATCGACTTAGAGAATCTTTTAAAGGCGTATCCCGGTTCTTTGGTGTCGCTTATGCAGGCCAACAATGAACTCGGAAATTTGCTTCCCATGGAAAACACAGGAGAGCTTTGTAAAAAATACGGTGCCTATTTTCATTCCGACACAGTGCAATCCATGGGTCACTATCGGCACGACATGAAAAAAATGTATGTGCATGGCATGGCTGCTGCCGCCCATAAGTTTCACGGGCCAAAGGGTGTAGGGTTTATGTATATCAACAAGGACAAAAAAATCCATCCGTTCATTCATGGTGGGGCACAAGAACGCAACATGCGCGGTGGAACCGAAAATGTATATGGCATCATTGGTCTTGCCAAAGCGTTGGAAATATGCTATCACGAAATGGATGAGCATGAGCGCATCATCAAAGGATTGAAAACGCGCATGATCGAAAAACTAAAATCAACGGTGGCGGGAGTGGAATTTAATGGCGACTCGGCCAATCTCGACAGGAGCCTTTATACGGTACTAAACGTAAGCCTTCCCGAGTCGGAGGAAAACGAAATGTTGCTTTTCAATCTCGACTTGCTGGGCATTTCTGCTTCGGGAGGAAGTGCCTGTTCCAGCGGGGCCTCAACGGGTTCGCATGTGTTGGGTGCGCTTTACCCGGGATCTAAAAAGGGGGCGGTGCGTTTTTCGTTTAGCAAATACAACAAGCCCGAAGAAATTGATTTTGTGGCCGATAAATTGGCAGAGATTTATTTGAAGGTGCGCGTTTAGTGGTCTGACTACCTTCAGCAACTTTGTCCGAGACATTTGTATTTAACTTTTAGTATTCATGAGATCAATGAACACATACACAAAGCGATTCCTCCTTGCACTTTTAATCTTTGTCGCTTTTCGAGTTTATCCTCAAAAAGTAATTACAGAGTTTGAATTTGGAAATACTTCACTCGATAAGCTAAGCGGAATGATTTTTAATGACAGCCTTTTTTTGGGTGGAGAACTCATGAGTATGGGAGCGCCAACTGTAAAAGTTTCCTACTGGGTAAGAAAAGACGGGAGCAAAAGAAAAGTTGATTTTTCGAAGTTGGGTGGCAAATCAATATTTGCAGTTTCAGCAACTGATTATGAGGAGTATTATTATTATTTGGTTGAAGAACGGAAATCCGTTTTTATCAATGCGCTGATCATTGATAAGAAAACAGGTTCATCCAGAATTGGAGAAGAAGGTATTAAACTATTGGGCAATGTCTATGGTAGTTTCATTGAGGATAACGATTTATTTATTTTAAGTTCAGTTAAGGGAAGTTATATTTTGAAGATAACCAGGATTCAAGGGCTTTCGATAAAAAATGAGCATCCTTACTCTTTAACATTTGATTTGGGAAGTCAATCAACAGAAAACGTAAGACTAAAAGTCACAGGAACAGAGTTTGTGCCATCCAATGGAACAAGCCCTATTAAAATCACCAAGGAAAGAGAAACAATATGGATTAGTATTGATGAGCCTCGTGGGCAATATGACCAAACAGAACTTGGCACAACCCTCTATAAGACAACTGTTATAAAACTAGATATCAAAAACCCTGACATGTCTTTTGTAAAATCTTTCGTTGAAACGACCTCTGCTTATTTTTCCTCTGTGATATTCAATGGCGTTTTATTTAGAGTTTATAACGACAACTATTATCATTTTGACGCATTTGATGTAGTGACTGGTGTCAAGATATTCTCACGTTCCTTTACTCGTAAAAGTGAATTTGTCAATGAGGCTTCAGTTTATGTTCGAAGTGAGGATGACAATTCAGTAAAAATGACTTTAACCACAAAACCCTTAACTGAATTTGGGTTGAGCTTTGTAAGTGTTGATACCATTTCTTCAGATGGCTATGTACTTACTGCCGGTAGCTCCGCGCTTATTAAACCGTCAACTCCGCTGATACACAACATTGGATTGATTGGCTTATTGGCATCTGCGGCTACCCAAGCAGTGGTTCGTGAACTGAGCGAGGGGCAAAGAATTTATGCCTATAGCCATATTAAAATAAATCTGGATGGTAGCTTAAATTTCACAACTGAGTCAAATACCCTTGTCCAAAAGATCGATGATTACGAAATACAGAATTTTAAAGAAAAGATGGAGTACAAAGGTTATCTGGCAACGGTTGGGTCTGTATTCGCATTCTATAAAGTTAAAAAATCAAATAAATTTCAAATAGTTCAATTTGAAAGGTGATTTAGAGGATTTTGGCTGCGGAATGGAATCTTAGGGGGCATACTAACAAAGGAAAATGGGCTTGTTTTATTCTTTGATATGTCTGCGCACAGATCAGCTGTAGGTGGATTACGGTAGATTCAATATTAAAATTAGAAGTAGGAGTATTTTAAGAGATTTTAAATCGTAAACGAAATACTTATGGACACTCCCTATACAATACCCGCACAAACACGAATTGGTCATGTTCATTTAAAGGTGGCAAACTTGAAGAAGTCCCTTGAATTTTACCATGACCTGCTTGGCTTTGAACTTACCACTATGTATGGAAACCAGGCTGCGTTTATTTCTGCGGGGGGTTATCACCACCACATTGGCTTGAACACCTGGCACAGCGAAAATGCACCACCCGCTTCCCGCGATGGCGTAGGATTGTATCACACTGCTATTCTTTATCCTACGCGAAAAGATCTGGCCACGATTTATGATAGGTTGAGAAGGGCACTCTATCCGTTCACGGGTGCTTCCGACCATGGGGTGTCTGAGGCATTATACCTTGACGACCCCGATGGCAATGGTGTGGAATTATATTGGGACAGGCCAAAAGAATTGTGGCCACGTAACAAGGACGGAGCATTGAACATGTTTACAAAGGCACTTAACCTGACCGATTTGTTAAAGGAGCTTGACTCCAAATAAAATAAAAGCTTATGCCACATATAGCCATTATCTCATCCAGCGTAAGAAGAAAAAGAAACAGCCACCGCGTTGCCTTATACTTCAAGGGGTTCATCGAAGAAAAACAAGTGGGTACCGTTTCCATTCTTGATTTGGCCGAATACAATTTTCCAATTTTCGATGAACGATTGCGCCTTCAGGAATCGCCCACGCCTGCGGTGCTCGACTTTGCAGAGAAAATAAAAACAGCCGATGGTGTAATCATCGTAACTCCCGAATACAATGGAGGTTACCCGGCCAGTTTAAAAAATGCAATAGACTTGTTGTACGATGAGTGGCGTAGAAAACCAATTGCGATTGCCACTGTATCGGATGGGAGTTTTGGTGGCACACAAGTACTGACCTCTCTGCAATTTTCATTGTGGAAAATCCAGGCGTGGACTGTTTCAGCCATGTTCCCTGTGCCCAAAGTAACTGAAACCTTTGATGAGAATGGTATTGCATTAGACAAGCAAGCAACCGATAAAAGGGCAACCCGTTTTATAGATGAACTTTTTTGGTGCGTGGAGGCAAAAAAAAGGATGGGGAAGTAAAATTATATGAATAGCCCATGCCAAACAGTTGCTCACCTTGGTGGGTGTGTCATGGAGCAACCACTTCTTTATATTGCATTTTGTGAAGTTGCGCGTAGAGTCCGTCTTTTGACAACAGTTCTTCGTGGGTGCCCCATTCTTTTATCTCACCGTGATCGAGCACGATAATTTTATTGGCTTTCTTTATGGTGGAGAGCCGGTGCGCAATAACGATGGAGGTGCGGTTGGTCATCATCTTGGCAATAGCATCTTGTATCATTTCTTCCGTCTCGCTGTCCACCGATGAGGTGGCTTCGTCCAGCACCAATATTTTGGGATCATACACCATCGCCCGGATAAATGACAACAACTGGCGCTGCCCTACGGATAGCGTGGCACCGCGCTCCATCACATTGTAATTCAACCCGGCCGGCAAGCGGTCGATAAATTTGCGCGCGCCCACCATGTCGGCTGCATGCAAAATCATCTCGTCTGTTACCTCTTCATTGCCCAGCGTGATGTTGTTGCGGATGGTGTCGCTAAAAAGAAAAACGTCTTGCAACACCACACCAATATTTTTGCGCAAGCTTAGCAAGTCATATTCTTTAATATCCACGCCATCCACGCTTATACTGCCGCGGTTGATTTCATAGAAGCGGTTAAGTAAATTAATGATGGACGATTTGCCCGCACCGGTGGCCCCCACCAAGGCAATGGTTTCGCCCGGCTTTATCTGTAAACTAATATCTTTCAATACATACCCAGCGTCATTATAGGCAAACCAGACACTATCAAACGCTACTTCTCCTTTTACGTGTTCTGTTTTATGTGTGCCGTTTTGCATGATGTCGGCCTTGTCGTCCAGTAAATTGATGATACGTGCTGAACTTACAATGCCCATTTGCAAGGTGTTGTAGCGGTCGGCAATCATGCGTATGGGGCGGAAGAACATTTGTATGTACATGATAAATGCCGTGAGTGTGCCCACCGTGATTCCCGTTTCCTCAAAATGGATTACGCCTTTGGCACCATACCACACCAACAGGCCAATGCCCATGGCCGCAATGATTTCGGCTACAGGATAGTAGATAGAGTAGTACAACACCGAGCGCAGGTTTGCATCGCGGTGCTCTTTGTTGATCTCATCAAATTTTTCAAATTCTTTTTTCTCGCTTCCAAAAATCTGCACGATGTTCATTCCCGTAAGGTGCTCTTGCACAAACGAGTTTAGGTTGGCCACGGCATTGCGCACATCATTGAAGGCGACTTTTATTTTTTCTTTGAACACATAGGTGGAAAGCACCATCAGGGGAATGGTGGAAAGGGAAATCAAGGCCAGCCGCCAGTCGGTATAAAACATAAAGGCGAGGATGAACACGATCTGGAGCAAGTCGCCACCCATCGCGGCAAGGCCCTCGGTAAAAACATCCGACAGAGTTTCAACATCCGAAATGGTGCGCGTTACCAACCGGCCAATCGGGGTCTTATCAAAAAAACGCAGGCGAAGGTTAACAATGTGCTCATACAATTTTATGCGTATGTCGCGGATCACAAACTGCCCTATGCGGCCCGATATGTATGTGTGGACATATTGCGCCAACGAGTGCACAACCAATATAATCAGCAACAGGATGATTACATTCAGCATGCTCCAGTAGTCGCCAAAGGCTACGTGATTATCCAACGTATATTGAATAAGCCGTGCCCGCACGGGGGTAAGAAATCCCAGCAGTACCGTGAGCGCCACCACTATGTAGAACCGGGCTTTGTACGGTTTTACAAATTGCATGATGCGCGCCAGCACCTTCCAGTCGATGATGTTTCCGCTTTTTACTTTTTCTTTTTCCATGTACCTCACCCCGGCCCCTCTCCAAAGGAGAGGGGAGGAGTTTATTTAAAGATTCATTTTTGTCTGCCTCACCTGAGGCCTCACCCCCAGCACCTCTCCAATGAACTTGCCACCAAAACCTCACCACGGCCCTCTCTACAGGAGAGGGTGACGCTTGATTGAAACTTTGCGTTTAATTTTATGTTCATATCATTCTTTAACTCTAACTCCTATCTCCTTCAATCCAAAATCGACTTCGGATATTTCACGTGCATCAGATACAATCCTTCCGGGGGTGCATTCATGCCGGCCTTCTTCCTGTCTTTGTCAACCAATATATCCTGAAATTGTTTTACCGATGTCTTGCCAGTGCCTACATCCAGCAATGTGCCCACTATGGCCCGGACCATGCCGCGCAAAAATCGGTTGGCCGTGATGGTAAAAACCAAAATCTCGCCTTTTTGATTCCAACTTGCCAACTTCACATCACAAATAAAATGATTCACATCGGTTTTTACTTTGCTGAAACATTCAAAGTCGTGCTTGCCAACCAAAAGTGACGAAGCGCGTTCCATCGCCAACAGATCCAGGTCGCGAAAAAAGTAATAGGCATAGCCCACGAGCAAAGGGTCTTTTACACGCGTGATTTTGTATTGATACGAACGCTCTGCCGCATCGTAGCGCGCATGGGCCTGTGGCTTCACCGATAAAATATTTTTGATGGCTATGTCGTTGGGCAGAAAGGAATTGAGCCGATGGATCAAATCGCCCGGCTTAAATTCCTTTTCTATGTCCACATGAAAAAACTGCTGCACACAATGAACGCCCGTATCGGTGCGGCCACTTCCCACAATCGAAATTTCCCCGCGCAACAATTTGCTCAGCGCACCTTCAACCACCTGTTGCACGCCAATCGCATTCTTTTGGTTTTGCCAGCCGTGATAGTGGGCCCCGTTGTAGCCTATTTCGAAGAAGTAGCGCATGGTATCGATCAATATTTTTGCGGCCCCTTTAGTTTTAATATACCCAAACACATCAGCAACATTTTATTAGTTTTGCGCTGGCAATTTAACGCAACCCTTTTATGTGGCAAAGAATACAAACAGTGTTTCTGGTTTTAGTAGTGGCAAGCATGGTGATAAGTTTCTTTTTGCCCATCTGGAAGATAACTGAAGGGGGAAAAGAAATGCAGTTGTACCCGCTCCATTTCACCACGATTGAAAACGGTGCACGCACTACGCAATATTTTCCGTTCTCCCTCACGGCTATACTAATGGCTGCTGCCGCTACCATTGCCATCATGGAAATCAGGCGGTTCGACAACCGGATGACGCAAATAAAATTAGGCACACTCAATTCTTTAATATTGGCTTTGGCCTTAGGCTCTGTTTATTATTTCTATAGTCAAGTGACAAAGCAATATGGCTACGGCAAATATGGGGTTAGTTTGTGGATTCCTTTTGTCGGAGTGCTTTTCAACTGGCTCGCCTTGCGCTTCATCCGCAGGGACGAAAAAAAAGTACGAGACTCAGATAGGATGCGATAGAATAATCCCTATCAATTGTTGTTTTTAAGATTACTGCAACCCTAATTTTTTTTAACCATGGCCCTTACCAAACTTGGAACGTATGAAGCAAGCACATCAGGAAATCTACCTTCCATAGGTTCTGCTGCAGCCGACTTTACGCTGACGGCAAACAACATGAAAGATTTAAGTCTTAAAGATTTTGTAGGAAAGAATGTCGTACTCAATATCTTCCCCAGTGTTGACACCAGCACATGCGCCACATCGGTAAGGGAATTTAACAAACGTGTGACCTCCATCGACAATACAGTTGTGCTTTGCATTTCGAAAGACCTGCCTATGGCACAGAAAAGATTTTGTGGCGCAGAGGGAATAGACAAGCCATCACACTTTCCGATTTTCGCAACCGAGGTTTTGGAAAGGCCTATGGTGTGGAATTGTTGGACAGCAGTTTTGCCGGCTTGTTTGCGATGGCAGTGATTGTAATTGATTCCACAGGAAAAGTAAAATACACGGAGCTGGTTCCGCAGATTGGAAACGAGCCCAACTATGAGGCTGCGCTAAAGGCGATTTAGTTCTTTGAGCCGTGTCAAATTTATGCTTTTCGCTTGCATTAAAGTCCAACCTTATTATTATCAGTAGATAGCGATAATAGGGTAATAAGGTTTGGGGCCGTCCATAAATTATTTTTTCTACCAAGGTTAAGACCACCTGCCTACCTGCAAGGCAGGCACTAGAAATACATTGATTTAAAAAATTCAAAATACCCCAACTGCTTTCAACAATATCCGCGCGCTCCAGATGATCACCAACACGCCCACGGAGATGAACATGGTTTTGAGCGGAAGCCTTCCGGCCAATTTTGCCGCTAAGGGTGCAGCGATGGTTCCTCCAATGATAAGGCCCACGATCACTTGCCAATAGCTAACGCCCAACAAGGTGAAAAAGGTGATGGCACTCGCGAGCGTTACAAAAAATTCTGTAAGACTCACCGAGCCGATCACATAACGTGGACTTCTGCCTTTGGATATCAACGTGCTGGTGACCAACGGCCCCCAACCACCACCACCAAATGAATCCAAGAAGCCACCGGCACCGGCAAGCCATCCTACCCGCTTTACTTTTTTTGGCTCTTTGTTTTTGCGAAATGCCGACAACAAAATTTTTGTTCCCAGCAACAAGGTGTAGCCGGCAAGGATGGGGCGGATGATGTTGGCATATTCATTTCCAAATGTGGAGAGCAGGTACGCGCCCGCAATGGCACCGAGCACACCGGGGATCAGCAACGTTTTAAATAATTTCTTGTTTACGTTTCCAAACTTATAATGGCTATAGCCCGATACGCCACTGGAGAACATTTCGGCTGTGTGTATGCTGCCACTGATAGCCGGAAGGTTTACGCCTGTTGACAAAAGAACGATGGTACACGTAACACCGTAGCCCATGCCAAGCGCGCCATCCACCAACTGCGCAAGAAAGCCGGCCCCAATCATCCAATAAAAATTGGCGTCCAAATCCTTTGTCATTTCTTTCATGCCTCCCAAAATGTCGTTGAAAGGAATATAGGACAGCACCAGGTGCCCTACGAACATGAAGAAAAAAGCAAACAGAAAATAAGAGGCAATGCGTTTCCAGCGCTGCTCACTCACCTTGCGCACATCGTTGTTGTCCGTGGCGAGCACGCGGGTGATTTCATTCAGTTTGATGATTTTATCCGATAGGTTTCCATTTAATTTTCCGCGCAGGGCCTGCATGTTGTCGAGCAAATCGTCCACTTGGGTGGGCAGTGCATCGGCAAAAACTTCTTTCAACCGCTTGGCAATGGTGGGCGACTTTCCGTTGGTGGAGATGGCGATTTTTAGATTTCCCCTTTTTACAATGGAGCCCAAATAGAAATCGCATAGCTCCGGAGTGTCGGCCACGTTCACGAGCTTAGCTTTACCTTTCGCATCGGCATGTATCTGTTGACTGATGCTCCGGTCATTGACCGCAACTATAACAATGTCTGCATTGTCCAAATCGGTTGATTGATAAGGACGTTCTTCTACTTGAACATCTTGAAACTGTTCAATAAGGTTTTTTACTTCATCAGAAATTGAAATTGCTACAAGCTTGATGTGTGTAGCGGGCGAATTATGGAGTACAGCCTGGAGTTTTTCCAATCCAATTTTTCCACCGCCCACAATAAGCAAACGCATCTGCTCCAGTTTTAAAAAAACCGGAAATAGATTGTTGGTCTCCTTGCCAACGAAAGGAGTTTTATCAACGATTGCTTTTTCTTCTGTAACTTCTGGTTCCATTTTTAATTCTCTTGCAGTCTGAATACAAAATCCCCAAAACGTTCTCCCGCTTTTCTATTGGATTTAAAACCCGAGAACAGTATATCAAGTTCTTGTAGTATCGCCACTTCGTCTAAATTTTCTTTGAAGAGTTTGTTGAGCCGCTCGCCCTGATGATCGCCACCAACATGGAGATTATATCGGCCATACGCGGTGCCTACCAACCCAATCTCAGCCACATACGGACGCGCACATCCATTGGGGCAGCCCGTCATGCGGATGATGATGTCTTCTTCCTGCAAATTATTTTTAGCAAGCAGAGGTTCTATTTTTGAAATCAGCGAAGGCAAATAGCGCTGCCCCTCGGCCAAAGCAAGCGGGCATGTGTTGAGTGCCACACACGCCATAGAATTTTTTCGGATGGAGGATGCTCCTTCAGTATGTTGTGTGAGTTTATAATTTTTCAAAATAGTTTGCACTACAACTTTGTCAGCCTCCTGTATATCCGACAAAATCAAATTTTGATTGCAGGTGAACCTGAAATTAGCCTTGCCTGTTTTGGCCACTTCCAATAATGCCGATCTTAATTTTATAGTTTTATCATCCAACACCCTGCCATTTTCGATAAACACCGTGTAGTACCACAAGCCTTGGAAGCTTTTATGCCACCCATAAAAGTCTTTGCGGTCAGTGAATGAATAAGGTCTGGCCGTTTCGAATTTAAAACCGATACGCTTTTCAAGTTCTTCCTTAAACCAGGCCACACCATATTTGTCGAGCGTGTATTTTAGCCGGGCCAATTTTCGGTCGCTACGGTTTCCAAAATCGCGTTGAATGGTGAGTGTTTCGTAAATGGCTTTCAGTGTTTTCTCTTCCCCCGCCACAAAGCCAATGAGAGATGCCAACCGTGGATACGTTTCTTTGCTACCGTGAGTGGCCGATAACCCGCCACCAATGGCGAAATTAAATCCAAGCAATTTATTGTTTTCGATAACGGCTATTAACCCGATGTCGTTCGCAAATACATCCACATCATTGTTGGGTGGAATGGCAATGGCTATTTTAAACTTGCGTGGCAGATAGCGGTCTTGATACAAAGGATCTTCCTCCTCTTTTTTGTCGGCAATTTTTTCTTCATCCAACCAAATTTCGTAGTACGCCCGTGTCTTAGGCATCAGCATCTCACTGATTTTATCAGCGTAGGCAAAAACCTGATCGTGGATGGGCGACTGCAGGGGATGCGAGCTGCACACAACATTTCTATTGATGTCTCCACAGGTAGCGATGGAATCCAACTTTGCTTTGTTGAATGCCTGGATGGTAGGTTTGATTTTTGATTTTATCAATCCATGTAATTGTATTGTCTGGCGCGTAGTGATTTTGATGATGCCCGTTGAATTCTCCCCGGCTATTTCATCGGTGGCAATCCATTGTGCAGGAGTAAGAAATCCGCCCGGCAAGCGCAAGCGTATCATAAAAGAATACAAACGGTCTAATTTTTTTTCGGCACGCTCTTCACGTTGATCCCGGTCGTCTTGCTGGTACATACCATGAAATTTGATCACAGCCTGATCGTCTTCGCGGATGGCTCCAGTTACTTCATCCGTAAGACTTTCGCGAACGGAACCACGCAAGCCATCGCTTTCACGCTTTACTTTTTCTATTGGAGATAAATTTTGCACGATGCTAATTTTTGAATACAATTTTAAAGTAGGCAGTAGGCAGATTGCAGTAGGCAGCATGACGCCCTGCCTACTGGTTACTGTTACTGCTTACTGCCTACTACTTTCAGTACACGTCCTTTTCATATCTTCCTTCCTCCTTCAACTGGTTCAGATAATCCTCTGCTTGTTCCTGTGTTTTGTTTCCTGTGTTCATGATGATTTGCAGCAATGCCTTTTCAACATCTGCGCTCATGGGTTCTTTGGCACCACATACATATACATAAGCACCTGCTTCAAGCCAACGATAAAACTCCTCTGCTTGGGCCAGCATTTTGTGTTGCACATACACCTTCTCGCGTTGATCGCGGGAGAACGCCACATTTGCCCGTGTGAGCGAACCTGTTTGCAAGTAGCTTTGGATTTCCGTCTGATATAAAAAATCGGTTTCAAAATGTTGATCGCCAAAAAACAACCAGCTCTTGCCGCTCGCGCCTGTAGCATCGCGCTCTTCAATGAAAGCACGGAACGGGGCAATGCCAGTGCCTGGCCCGATCATGATAATATCTTTTTCAGCAGCAGGAATTTTGAATTGAGAATTTTTGTGAACGTAAAATTCAAACGTTGAATTTTCGTTTAGGAAGGCTAAATAATTGGAACACAATCCATGATACTTTTCGTCATTGATGGTGAAGCAATTTCGTGCCACAGTAATGTGCACTTCCCCTTCATGTGTTTTCAACGAAGAAGAAATGGAATACAACCGCGGAGTGATTGGCTCCAGTATGGTTACTACTTCTTCAAATTGTGCTATATCCTTTACGGGATATATTTTGAGCAAGTTCAGCAAGTCGATGCGTGTGACGGGGATTTCCTGCTGTACAATAGCTGCATATTTTTTTACTACGCGTTCAGGCAGATAAACAATGTTGAGTTTCTTTTTCAATAAATCGAGAACGGATATCTCAACCTCCTTATGCAAAAGTTTTTTTGAGGGATCGATGTTGACCAATGCTGTTATTGCTTCCACAATTTCCTGCGGGTTCTCTGGCACAATCCCAATCGAATCGCCCGGTTGATAGGCCAACTCTTCGGCTGCAATTTCGAGGTGGTAAGTTTCTTTGGCGGATCCTTTTCCGTTCAAATTTATTTTGGTGAGGACAGTGCCGGTATAATTTTTTTTTATACCGGGTTTTCGCTGAGCAATGGGTTGGATATGCTTGGGAACAACACCTGCCTGCAAGGAGATCAAAATATTTTCAAACCATTGATTGGCATCGGCCTCATAATCAGTATCACATTTTTGAAGGGCGATGATCCTTTTCGCGCCAAGCGTTTGCAAGCGAGCATCCACGTCTTCGCCTGCTTTGCAAAACAATGGATAGGCCGTGTCGCCCAATGCCAACACGCCATAGTTGAGCTTGTCGAGTGAAAATGTATTTTGGTGAATGTGGTCGTAAAACTTTTTTGCGGCAGCCGGGGGTTCTCCTTCTCCGTGCGTGCTGATGATCACAATAAGATATTCTTCCTTTTGCAAATCGCTAAGGCGATATTGATCCAGACCCGATAACTTCACGGTGATGCCTTTTCTTTTTGCCGTGGTTGCAAAACCGGTTGCCAATTTTTTAGAATTCCCCGTATCGGTGCCAAACAAAATAGAAATTTTTGAAATCGAAGACATTACTTGTTCCAAAGGTTCTGTTGATCCCTGGGTCATGAGCCCCGCAAGGTAGCCGTTGACCCATATCAATTCCTCTTTGGTGAGGGTTTCAGCCAACTGCTTCAGTGTTTTAAGTTTTGGCTCGGCTAGCATGCTATGGTGAGATCAGTTTTCTTTTTTGATGTACGATCAGCAAGTGGTATAAAGTAATCTTCTTCGCGCCCGCTGTTTTCTTTCCACTTAAATTTTCTATGAAGCGTTGCCACGCGGCCAATGATGACCAGCGTAGGCGAAGCGAATTTTTTAGTGTGGCCAATCTTCGTTTCAAATTCATGGAGATTGTAAACGGTCACTTTTTGAAAAGGCGTAGTGGCTTGTTCGATCATGGCCAGTTCCTTATCGGAAGAAATCCGGTTGTCCAATAATTTTGCAACTACTGTGGGGAGCGCCTCGGAGGACATATAAAACACCAGCGTATCGTTTGTATCGGCCAACTCATTCCAAAAAAGCTGGGTTTTCGTTTCTAGATCATAGCAAGTAATAAACCTGACCCCGTTGGAATATCCTTTGGCGGTAAGCGGGATGCCGGCACTAGCGGCCGCACCCGATGCGGCAGTTACACCCGGAATGATTTCATAAGGAATGTTATTTTCTGTTAACGTGGCAAGCTCATCGAGTATGTTTGAAAAGAACGATACATCACCACCTTTCAGGCGCAACACCAATTTATTTTGCAGCGCATGCTTTACCAAAAGTTCATTGATGGTTTTCTGTGAGGTTGATTTTTCATTGCCGCCTTGCTTTCCTGCATATAGAACTGTAGCACCCATCTTTACATGCAAAAGCAACTCCGGGCTCACCAACCGGTCCACAATAACCACGTCCGCTTGTTTTAAAAAGCGAAGGGCTTTTAGGGTGATCAATTCAGGATCGCCAGGGCCCGCGCCTGCCAAAATTACTTTTCCGATATTTTTAATTATGCTTCTCATTCAACTCTTCATTGTATCATGCATGCCCCAACCGTTACATGGCTGGTTTCGTCAATAAGAATTCCGCCTCCGTTTGATCGCAGGTTTTTATAGGAATCAAATGGAATGGGTGAGGCAGTCCGCAGCGTGGCTTTGATCACATCGTTGAGGCCGGCACTTTCCGGT
>JANOQB010000114.1:0-3294 GCA_031422215.1 Cytophagales bacterium
GTGCCACCTTTTTCTTAGTTTTGCCAACAATTCAAAACTACATGTTCACGGGTATAATCGAAGCTATTGGCTTAGTAAGAGAAATTAAGCAAGAAAGTTCCAACAAAACTTTTTGTATGGAAAGTCCGATCAGCCATGAGCTAAAACCAGATCAAAGTGTTTCGCACAATGGGGTGTGCCTCACCGTAACAAAAGTGATTGGCAACCAACATTGGGTAACGGCCATTGACGAGACCCTGAAAAAATCAACGCTCGGATCACTGAAACTGGGTGATCAAGTAAATCTGGAGCGGTGCATGGTTGCCAATGGAAGATTTGATGGCCACGTGGTGCAGGGCCATGTTGATCAAACAGGAACGTGTATTTCGGTTGAAGATGCCCATGGAAGTTGGACCTATACTTTTGAGTATGATCCTTCTTTAGGAAATATTACTGTGGAGAAGGGTTCCATCTCAATAAATGGAGTCAGCCTAACTTGCTTTAATAGTAGCGAGAACAGATTTACGGTTGCCATTATCCCCTACACCTTTGAACACACAAACTTCCATCAAATCAAATCGGGCAATGTCGTAAACCTGGAGTTTGACATCATTGGAAAATATGTGAAGCGCCTATTGGCCGATCGAAAGGTATAATAGAGCTAATAAACCTCCACATTTGAAATAACCGGGCATGCCTTCGCACCTGTGATTTTAATTCGCACCTTATCCGTATCAACGGGTGCAATCTTTATTATCCTTTTATAGCCGATGGTGGTCGCCTTTGCTACGATTTGCCAAGCATCATTTTTATTAACTTCTATTGTAAACGATTTTATCCGCTGCCCAAGTTGAATGTATTCCTGAATGACTATGTACTTCACGGATTGATTTTGTCCTAAGTCAATTTCAATGTGTGCCGTTGTTTCGTCATCGTTAGTGGCCCAATAGGTGTCTTTGTTTTCATCGGTAAGATTGGACCCAGCGAATCGCTTATCGTTGCCACGGAATGAACAGGCCGTAACATTTTTGTTCAAGGCAAGATTGGTTTTGAATTCGCTGTCGAGCAGGGCCCGAAATCCTTTCAACGAGGCCACATCATTTTCATGCACGAACCCACGTCTGTCTGGCGGAACATTTAGCAACAGCGTGGAACCGCGACCAACAGAAGTGAGGTAAATATCGAAAAGCTGCTCTGGCGTTTTCACCAGCGTATCTTCTTCTACATGATAGAACCACCCTTTGCGTATGGACACATCCACTTCGGCTGGTATCCAAGCTGTTCCGTTCTCAGAGCCCTCGTTCAAAAGTTTTTCAATACCGCCTTTGCCTGCGTACAACGTATCGGGTGTAATGGTGTTCCAGTTTGTTTCGCCTGCTATGCCACGCTCGTTGCCAACCCAACGCACACCGGGGCCCGCATCGCTGAAGAACAATATTTCCGGTTCCAATTCGCGCACCAATTCCAATGTTGTTGGCCACTCGTAATAGGTTGATCCTTTTATGCTGCGCTTTTCTTTTTTGCCCCCGTAATAGCCATCGCCTCCGTTGGCGCCATCAAACCACATTTCGAATACAGGCCCATAGTTTGTAAAAAGTTCTTTTAACTGGTTGCGGTAATATTCTAAATAGGCAGGCGATCCATAGTCGGCATGGTTGCGGTCCCACGGTGATAGATAAACGCCAAATTTCAATCTGTATTTTTTACAAGCCTCCGCCACATCGCGCACCACATCACCTTGTCCATCTTTCCACGGACTGTTTTTTACCGAATGCTCTGTGTATTGGCTGGGCCACAGACAAAAGCCATCATGATGTTTGCACGTGAGGATAACGCCTCTGAATCCGGTTTCCTTAAAGGTGCGCACCCATTGATCGGCATCATAAGCAGTAGGGTTAAATAGTTGCGGCTGCTCATCGCCATAACCCCATTCTTTTCCTGTGAATGTGTTGGTGGTGAAGTGAACAAAAGCATTCATCTCCATGTGGTGCCACTCAAGTTGATTGGCACTAGGTACGGCTGACAAAGGTGTTGGTGGAGTTGCTTCTTTTTTAGAACAGGCAAGCAGTAGTGATAAAAATAAAAGATGAAATGATGTTTTCATAGACTACAAATTATTCAACTGGGATATTGCTTCCATTATATCATCGACTGGCAGCTTGCACGTTTTGTTTTCACAGACATAAATCAATGTTTTGCCTGGCTTTGATTTTCTTACCTCCAACAAAGGCAGATCACTTGTTTTGGTTGTGCCCGCTGTAACAGTGAAAGGCAAATATTGCTGATGTAATTTATGCCTAACCGAAAGAGCATCTTCGCCAGAGATGACAACCTCTTTCATTCCATAAATTATTTCGGAAAGCAAAATTCCCCAATTCGACAAGTGGCCTGCACCTGATTCGATAACCGATAAAAGTTTGGAAGTCATTTTTATGGCCAGGTCTTTCCAATCATCTTTGTCTAACAGTATGCCAAGAGTGTGAAGGTTGTGGGCCATCACCGAATTGGAAGCAGGTATAACGTTGTCAAATATTTCTTTCTTTCTGGCAATAAGTTGCTCTGCCGATTGGGACGAGAAATGAAAGAAACCATCTTCGCGGTCTAAGAAATGATTGAGCACATACTGGCACCACACCTCGGCTTTGTGAAGCCAGCCTTCATTAAAAGTGACTTGATACAATGAGGTGTAGGCTTGGATCAGATAGGCATAGTCTTCTAAAAATCCCTCCGTCTCCGAGTGTTTGTTTTTATAAGCCCTGTAAACTTTTCCATTTGCCATCAGGTTAAATTCAAGGAAAGATATAGCGTTCAACGCATCGGCCAGAAATTGTCCATCGCCAAATGCTTTGTAGGCATCGGTCAATCCTTGAATGGTCATGGCATTCCATCCCGTAAGGATTTTATCATCTAAACCTGGCCGTATCCTTTTGTTGCGATGGGTTAATAGGTTTGCTTTTAGGTTTTTAAGATTACTGGGTTCCGGGTCATCCAACACTCGGATGCTTCGGGCAAAGATGTTTCTGCCATGTTCCCAGTTTCCTAGGGGTGTGGATTGATAAAAAGAGGCAATGGCTTCCTCGTCATCTCCCAAAATATTTTTTATTTCTTCTTCGGTCCACGTGTAAAACTTTCCTTCCACACCTTCGCTGTCGGCATCAAGTGCCGAATAAAATCCACCATCCGGGTGGGCCATTTCTTTGGT
Source organism: Cytophagales bacterium (assembly GCA_031422215.1). GTDB lineage: Bacteria > Bacteroidota > Bacteroidia > Cytophagales > Cyclobacteriaceae > ELB16-189. The sequence goes on from JANOQB010000114.1 coordinate 3,182, forward strand.
AAGCCACGCTGCAGTTTCGTAAACAACATTTTTGAAATGCTGATCCTTTGTTATCGAGAAGGCTTCTGAGTAAAGGCTAAGCAATTGGGCATTGTCGTAGAGCATTTTTTCAA
>JANOQB010000115.1:0-6558 GCA_031422215.1 Cytophagales bacterium
CTTGCTGAGACAACAATTTTTCAAAACCCAAAAACTCGTGCTTGGCTTTCGTTAGGTCGGGCTTGCCCAAAAAATTCAACTCTTTCCATTGCAAAGAAATTTGCTCTTCATTTACAAACGCTTCTTCCGGTCTTTTTATAAACACCGATTTCAACTTCCCGAATTCCGACTGGCATGTTAATTTCATTTTTTTTGTTTTTGTGTTACTTGTATCCATACATAAAACGGCAAGCCTGCCATCAATAAAATAAATCCCCAATAAACTGTTTCTTGCCCCGAACCAATCACCGCCCACATCGAATATAAAAAAGCGAGCAGTGCCACCAGCATCTTTCCACCATTTTTCCGCAACGACATTCCATGCTGCCTGCTCTCGATCATCACAAAAGAAACCACAGAAAAAAGATAAGCCACTAAGCATGTCAATGTTGACAATAGCAGCGCGAAGACGTATGTATTGGCAAGGCTTTTACTAAAGTTCATGCTCATCAGCGTGGAAACCAACACGCTGGAAACCAAGATGCCAACAATCGGGGTTCCATTTTTATTTTCCTTTGCAAATATTTTTGGAAAGAGTTGGTCGCGCGCTGCCGCAAAAGGCATTTGCCCTTGAATCAAAATCCATCCGTTGAGCGCACCAAACGTTGACACCACTGCACCACCGGCCACTAAGTAGCGTGCTTCTCCGCCCCATATAGAAGCGGCTGCATCGGCAAAGGGTGCTTGCGATTGGTGCAATATCGAGGGTGGGATCAATCCCATCACGGCCACGGTGCCCGCGATATAAATAAATGTGGTGAGCAAAGTTCCAATGATGGTGGCACGCGGAATTGTTTTTTCAGGATCTTTCACATTGCCTGAAGGAATGGTGGCACACTCCAATCCTAAGAAAGCAAATAAAGTTAAGGTAGTAGTGCTTGTTATGGCCGATAGGTTGGACTGTGAACTTACGTTGAACGGAACAAAATTGTCCGTGTTCAAATAAAAAAGCCCACCGATGGTGATCAACAACAAGGGTGCAAGTTTCAACACCGTAGTGATAACCTGAACCATGCCGGCTTCTTGTATTCCTTTTGTGTTGATCCACGTTAAAAACCAGATTGCCGATAAGCCGGTGGCCACGGAAAGAATAGGATTGTTGCTGAGCGCGGGAAAAAATGCTGTGAGGTAACTTACAAAAGCAACGGCAATGGCTGCGTTGGTACACCAGATTGAAATCCAATATCCCCATGCAACCAGAAATGCCGCAAAGCCGCCCATGCCTTCGCGCGTGTATGCATACGGGCCTCCGGTAGCCTCCGGTTTTAATTTGCTAAGCCAGCTATACACCAGGGCCAGGCACAGGGCACCGGCACCCGAAATTACCCAGCCCACCAAACTGATGGCTCCGTAAATGCCAAGTGTTGCAGGCAACATAAATAAACCAGAGGCAATCATGTTGCCAACTACTAAGGAAGTAGTAGTGACTAAGCCAATTTGTTTTGGGTTTGACTGCATTTGATTCGTTAATTACGAATATAAAAAGCGATTCGCAATTAGTAGGGTGCATTTCAAAAAGACGCGTTCATTTATCGGTGACTTAAACAAAAAAATCAGCAGACGGGCAGTTTTGTGTTTGGGACTAAAGTCCCTTGAAGTTCTGTTGTCACTTACCACTGGCTTAAGCCGGTGGCAATTGACAACCTGCTGGAAGTGGGGTTGACTAAAAAGTCCAATTCGTTCGATGTGTCATGCCGGGCTTTGACCCGGCATCCCGATCATTTGCTTAAAAAAGGAGATCGCGGCTCAAAGCCTGCCTGCCGGCAAAGGCAGGGCCGCGATGACAGACAGACTTTTTAGTCAGCCCCAAATTGAATCTTCAATATTACTCTCAATAATTTTCTTTTATCCATTCGGCTACCCGCCTGCCGGAGGAGCAGGAAGCCGACTTATCCTTACTCAATTAAACCCCACACCAATTTATTTTATTTTTATCGGCAGCGATACTTCAAACTTCTCCCAATAAAAAACAATCTCTGCTTCGTTGTCGCCCTCAGCTTCTATTTCATAGCGCAACCTTTCTTGATGTGGCTCTTCGGTTTCGGGTTGCAGCATAACACGCACCACATCATCATTGGCATTGTACTCGTCTGCTAAGTGTTGTTTCCATTTTTTATTCAAGATGAATGTCCATTTCTCCTTTCCGGGAATGGTGAAGATTGCATACTTGCCTGCGGGGATTGTTTTGCCATCCACTTCAAAATCTTTGTTGATTTCAAAAGCAGTGGCCATGTGTGCGCCCGTCACCCACACGTTATCAAACGGCACGAGGCCGCCCCACACAATACGGTCGCGCACTGCGGGAGAGTGGTACGTGATTTTGATTTCGGCATCGCCAACTTTTCCTGTTGCGTATGCTTTCAAACTTCCCTTTAACGTATCGGGTTGAGATTGCTTATCAATCACAACCCCGTCATTAGCCATGTTGGATTCAGCCGCGGGTGGATTTTGAACAGAATTTTTTTGGTCATCGGTCTTCTTTTCAGAACAACTGATAAAGACATAAACTGATAGCAAACAAAATAACGATAGGATATTTTTCATTTATTTTTAGGTTGATTGATTACCAAGTAATACGTGCGGTCTTAATTATTTTTTCTTTGTCGTCCGTCCAGGCAAAAATCAGTTCACTGCCAGATTTTGTCATTTGAGGAAATCCACTGGAGCGTGCATCGGAAGAGGAAGCTATGGTTATGGGAGATTCTTTCGATCCATCGCGGTTTACTTTCACGGCCTTGATCATCGCTCCTTCCATCCAGCTTACCATAACTTGGTCGTCATCCAGCATCGCTACATCCACCCGGCCGATTGCTTTGCCTTCATCCACTTGCACAGGCTCGCCAAAAGTTGCACCACCATCGGACGAAAAAATTACCCGCACCTTTGCGCTTCCTTCCGGGGATGAAAACCAGGCAATGGCCAAATTATTTCCCATCGCATCAACACGTGGCCCATTCACCGGGCAGCCGGCAATTTTCCAATTGTCGGAATAGATCGTTTGAGGTTTTGTCCATTGCCCATTCACCAACCGAACGATGGACATATCCCGGATTTCTTCATCTGAACGATCGCGATAAATTACAATGGGCCCGTTGCCCGTCATTGCTGCACTTGTTTGGCAGCAATCGCACACGCGCTTGTCAAGCTCCCACTCCTTAATCTTTGCTCCGCTTTTATCCACGATGGCCGCGCGCACCGACATCTCTCCATGATGCCCTTCGTGGTGCTCCATACCTTCCATAGCTGTGTTGCGGCCATCCAGCCAGGCCACAAAAAAATCATCACCGTAAGGTAAAAGAGAAACAAAGCCATGTTCTGCTTCTTTTCCATCATCGTGAAGAACGCGCTGCTTGCCCCATGTCTTTCCTTTGTCGTGCGATGAAACGAGCATTATGTCGTAAGCAAATGTGCCCTCACCGCTCTTGCTTAAATAGTGAGCAATCAATTCCTGATCGGTGGCAGCCAGCATCGGATAGTCGGCCCAATTGACAAACCAGTTTTCGCCACGCGCAATGGTGAGAGGCTCCGACCACAAATTATCTTTGAGTGTTGAAAACTTAAAATGATTTTCACTTCCCTCCTTCTCGATCCACGACAAGTATGTTGCACCGTTGCCATCCGTAAAAAGGTGCGGCACACTGCTTCCCGCCTTTGCTGGTGAAGCCATGTAGGTGGAATTGTCCAGCGAATTTTTTTTCTCGCTATTGGTGCAGGCGAAAAATAAAGCTGCCAGTATTAAAATGTATTTAGTCATTATCGCTGATCAATTTTTTTACAATCTCAATGGAGGTTTCGTCCGTCCAATTTCTAAATCCCACTTCAGAAAACACCAGATCACCTTTTGCATCGAAAACATAGGTGGTTGGCAAGGCCTGTATTCCGAGCGACTCCGGGTTGTCCACTCTCACAAAGTTTGCATTCATTCCGCGCTTAGCAGCGAATGTTTCAATCCGTTCCAGTTCTTCATCCGAGGCAAAGAAAAATTCAATGTTCTCTCCTTTCAACATTTCTTGAAGTTTTAAAATTGTGGGCATCTCTTCAATACATGGCCGGCACCAGGTAGCCCAAAAATTAACGAACACAATTTTGCCTTTTAATTGGCTCTGATCAATGGGTTGGCTTTTCAAATCAGAAAGTTCAATGTCATTGAGTTTAATGACTTCAGGTTTATTATCGCGAGTTGCCTTGCAGCCAATCAATAACAATAGGATGAAATAAATACCAAATGCCATGATCGGTAAGTTGGTTGCATAACAAATTGCATTGAAAAGCGAAATACACAGGGCCCGTGCTTTTTCCATTCAATTTTAGTGGTTCATTTTTTTTTAATTTCTGATTTGGCACTTTTTTGTCTTGACCTGCCTTTGCCGAAGCGGCTATGCGGCAGGCAGGCACAAAAAAGTACCCAAAAAAAGTCAAGACAAAAAGACGCTTCCTCCCTCATTCCATCGCACCCCCGCCTTTTTGTCGGGCCAGCGCACTTGAGTTTCAAGATAAAATATTCTCTCCGCAGATTATTTAAACGATTTCGTAATTCAACATCATGCCGTCATCTTCATGCTCTAAGTTGTGGCAATGAAAAACAAACCTACCACGATATAGGGGAAAAGTCATTATCACACTCACTTTTTCTCCTGCCATAACCATCACCGTGTCCTTCCATCCTTTCTCGATTGGAAAGACCTGGTTTCTCCCTCCTTGTCTTGCCAACACTTGAAATTGAACTCCATGAATGTGCATGGGGTGGATTTCTTCCCCTTCCAAATTATCAAACTCCCAAATTTCTGTGGCTCCTGCTTGCACAGAAAATTCAATGTGTTCGTCCTTGTAAGTCTTTCCGTTAATGCCATGCCTGCCTCCACCGCTATGGCCGCCAGAGCCACCGACCAAACTTGATATGATAAGTGTGCGCACTTGGGTAGAACCCGAGCTTACCAAAATGGGTATCTTACTTAAGAATGATGGCAAGATGAATGGATCGTTTGAAGCTGCTTCAACGCTAAACTTCATGATATTGAAACCTTGCCGGCCCTGAACATTATACTGACTGAACTTAAAACTTTGCAGGAATATTTCGCTGCCAACGGTTGAGTTTTTAAAGTTCACCAATATATCGGCACGCTCACCGGGGGCCAACATAAAACTTGAAATTTGTTCTGGTTTGCCCAGCAGGCCGCCATCGGTACCGATCAAATAAAATGATTGCTGGTTGCTAAAGCCAAAGTGATATACACGAGCGGTTGAACCATTTAAGATGCGAAAGCGGTACCACTTAGTTTGCACCGAAAGGAAAGGGGCATGCACACCATTCACTACGATGGTTTCTCCTAAATATCCAGTCATGAACTCTTCGGTGGAAGGAGCATACACTAATGAGGAACCAGAAAATCTTTTGTCCTGAATGATGAGGGGTATTTCAAAATCCCCGGAAGGTAAGTTCAATGTTTCTTCTTCTTCATCGCGCACCAAAAATAAGCCGGCCAATCCCATGAACACTTGCTTGGCCGTTGCCTCATGCGGATGTGGATGATACCAGTAGGTGCCTGCCCGTTGCGCTATAAGAAATTCGTATCGAAATGAAGCACCCGGCAATGCCAAATCCTCAGGATGGCCATCCATAGCAGCTGGCACTACCAATCCATGCCAATGAATGTTTGTGCTTTCTGATAATTTGTTTTGAAGATCAACAGATACCGTACTTCCTGCTTGTGCAACAATGGTGGGGCCCAACATTCCTGTTCCATACCCAAGTGTGTTTGAAGTGAACCCTTTCACCAAAGTGGACGAAGCGGGTTGTGCGATCAGCGATGAATTGCCAGAAACAGTTATCGGCACCTTCAGCGGTGAATCAAAGTTTCCTTCAACAATCCAGTTTGGTTTGCCGATCATATCTTCCTCGGTATGGCAGGCAACCAATACAGCAGGACCAACACTCGCAATGAGAACAGATTTTCCGGTCAGCTTTATAAACTTTCTTCGATTCATCTTGACACAATCATTCTGCTCACATTAGAGATCTGCTATTGCAATGTCTCTTCCACGGCACCACAGCTAAGCATCTTGTCGCCAAAGTAAGGGTTGCGAATGGTTGAGTTGTCGCTGAGCCAATAAGCACCTGTGTTGTTGAACGCCATGGGGCAATATTCATAATACGCGGTAGTGCCCCCCAATCCGTATGCCTTGATGCTTTTGTATAAACTATCGGAAAGGTTTTTGAAAGCTTTGCGCTGATCTTCAATATCATCGGTTGCTTGCATTTCTTTCAATGCGCCTTCCATGCCACCAAGGTAGTTCATCCAGTCGTTGTGTGCAGCACCAGTCAGCAATTTCATATCGGCTTTAACCAATGCCTGCGCAACATTGGTTGCCGAGGATTTTACCGTGGCAGGGTCAGCGGCCACAAAGGATTCTTTTAGAGATACGTAGGAAGTGAACACTCCAGCTAATTGCTGTTGGAATGCTGCATCAACGATGAAAAGCGGGGCGGTTGGTTGAGCGGCTGTTTTCTCCTCCGCTTCA
>JANOQB010000116.1:0-3721 GCA_031422215.1 Cytophagales bacterium
GATTTTTTCTTGAATGAGGCCGCACTTTTTAGCAAGATCAAAATGATAGTATTCGTGATTGCCCGGCACCCAGTAGGTGGCTTCGAAATTATCGGAGACAAAGTCAAAAAAATCATCGTGTTCGTCCAAGATTGCAAAGGGCACGATATCTCCGGCCAGTAATAAAATTTCTCCCACTGGTTTCAATCGGTTGTTTGCCAGGAGCCGTTTGTTCTCCCGAAATTCCAAATGAAGGTCGGAAGCGTATTGAATTTTCATTTTATTATGGTGATCATCAAAATTATCAAATTAAGGGCAAGAGTTTCATGTTGTGCGGTTGTCTGCTGCCCAAACATTAAAGCATCAAATTTTCTTATTGACTGATTGGGTAAGCACTTCGTGTTTTCTTTGTGAATTAGTGCCTTTGTGGCAAAGTAAAGAGTACAAAATTGAACCACAAAGGCTCAAAGCCACGAAGTTTCACTAAGAAAAAAACAGGGAAAAATTGAATTCATGCCTAACATCAATTATAAAATCTCCAATTATTTTCATCAATTTGAGGTGTTTTTGAAACCAAAATGCAAATACCAAGTTCAAGAGATAGAGTTTGAACTTTTTAAAACCCATCTCCATCACAGTGTAATAAAACCAAGCTATGCCAAACATTATCAAAACCACCCATATCTCTAAAGTGTATAAAATGGGCAACAACATTGTGAATGCCCTTCAGGACATTACCATATCAATTGAAAAAGGTGAGTATGTTGCTTTTATGGGGCCATCTGGGTCGGGCAAATCCACGCTGATGAATATTGTAGGCTGCTTGGATTCGCCAACCAATGGCGAGTATTGGCTCAACAATCAATTGGTGAGCGACATGACCGAGAACGAATTGGCCGAAGTTCGAAACAAAGAAATCGGGTTTGTGTTTCAAACTTTCAACCTGTTGCCACGTGCCACTGCCCTTGAGAATGTGGCACTGCCACTGATCTATGCCGGCTACGGCAGAAGTGATCGCGAAGAAATGGCCATGGGTGCCTTGGAGAGCGTGAGCCTGGGCGACCGCTACCATCACAGGCCCAACGAACTTTCGGGCGGGCAGCGCCAGCGCGTGGCCATTGCCCGTGCTTTGGTCAATAACCCGTCCATCATATTAGCTGATGAACCTACCGGTAACCTCGACTCAAAAACATCGTACGACATCATGGGTTTGTTTCACGAACTTCATGATAAGGGAAACACCATCATCATGGTGACGCACGAAGACGACATTGCCCATTATGCCCATCGCATCATCCGCCTTAAAGATGGTTTGGTGGAGTGGGACCGCAAGAACGAAAACATTGTACGCAGCCAGCCGGTTGAAGCTCATTGATTGGAGATTGTAGATTGGAGATTCGAGATTGTTGTTCGCCTTAGTCTATCTTTTGAATCTTAGATTATTCCGCTTAGCTAACTGAATTATGGCATTGAATTGAATCCGAATCCACCCAATGAAAATTTATACCAAAACTGGTGACGAAGGGCTCACTTCCCTTTTCGGGGGAAAGCGTGTTTCAAAATCAGAACTGCGCATTGATACCTATGGCACCACCGATGAACTCAATGCGTGGATAGGAGTGCTTCGCGACCTTGAGGTAAATCAAAATAGAAAAGACACGCTCGTTGAAATCCAGGAGAGGCTTTTCACAATAGGTTCTATATTGGCCACCGAGCCAGGCAATACGAAAGTAAAAATCCCAACCCTATCCGAAGCCGATGTGATTTATTTGGAGAAGGCGATTGACGAGATGGATGCTGTACTTAAACCGATGCGTTTTTTTGTCCTTCCCGGTGGGCATCCTTCGGTGTCGTGGGGGCATGTGGCCCGCACCGTGTGCAGGCGCAGCGAAAGGTTGACAATTGCACTTGACAAGGCCGAAAAAGTGGATCCGCTCGTGATCAAATATTTAAACCGCCTTTCCGATTATCTTTTCGTGCTGTGCCGCATGATGACGCACGAATTGAAAATTGAAGAAACCCCTTGGAAGCCACGGATGTGATATGGCATTGGCACCTCGCCATGCCTCCACATATTTTCACAAAATCAGAGTAGTTAGATTTTCAAAATAACTTCGACAAATGGATGTGTCAAGTGTCGTCTCCCGTTTCGGGGACGATACGCTTTCCTGTGGTGTGTTCCCGGCATCGTCCCCGAAACGGGAGACGATTCCGGACATTGTGGTGTGGAATTGGGGGAGCTATTTTGAAAGTTCTCGTATAACCAAAAATCACTTCACGATAGCCTGATAGATCAGTGTGCGCAGTTTACTTTGATCATCAATATTATTGGTGGGCGTTAATTGCTTGAAGTAAACCACCACCATATCTTCTTTTGGATCAACCCAATAGGTAGAGCCATACGCCCCGCCCCAGCCAAACTCGCCTATGGAGCCAGGCACACCACGATCGCCCAGGTCTTCACAAACAGAAAACCCGAGGCCAAACCCCAGGCCAGCACCCCAACTATATTCGATTTTTCCAAGATGGCTCACCGTCATTAGCTCTACTGTGCTCGGTGCCAAAATGCGCACACCATTGTACGTGCCTTTGTTCAACATCATCTGCAAAAATTTGGCGTAATCCGATGCCGTTGAAAGCAAGCCTGCCCCACCCGAAAAACTTTTTCTTGGACCATTAACGTAAGCACCTTGACCAACCATAGCACCCGGATCGGGCGAACGCTCTAAAGGTTTGTCGGCATAGGCTGAATAGACTGCTGCAAGCCGGCCAACTTTATTTTGTGGCAAATAAAAATGCGTGTCCTTCATTCCCAAGGGAGCAAGGATTTTTGACGTGATAAATTCATCCAACGGTTTGCCAGAAACTTTTTCGATCACCGCGCCCAGTATATCGGTGTTATATCCATACACATATTTTTCTCCGGGGTGTTCATCCATGGGAAGCTTGGCCAGCCTTTCAATAGTTGTCGCAATAGGTTCATCACGGTCGGCAAAATACCAACCTTGAATGCCTGCCTCTTTCCATTTGTCGGCAGCCAGACCTCCACCATAACCTATGCCGGCCGTGTGCGTGAGCAGGTCGCGAAGGGTGATGGCACGTTTTGCTTTTACAATAGTATAGCCACCACCGTCTTTGGGTTCGGCCACGGTGGTCTCCATAAACTCAGGCAAATATTTTCCGGCCGGATCGGAGATCAGCAGCTTTCCTTCTTCCTGCAAAATCATGATGCCCACACTGATCAGCGCTTTCGATTGAGAGGCTATTCTAAAAATCACATCATTCTGCATGGGTGCATTTGATTCGATGTCGCGCTTTCCAAACGAATTGAAATAAGCCACCTTGCCATGCCGCGCTACCAGCACCACACTGCCTGCCATTTTTTTATCCGTGGCATAAGCCTGGAACACGGTGGTGAGTCGTTGAAGCCTCTCGGATGACAGGCCCACGTCTTCGGGTTTGGCAACAGGAAGCTCTTGCGCCCAACTTGAAGCACTTAGGATTATGAAAATAAAAAGCAATCGGGCACTGCGGTTGAAATGAATTAGCATAATGTGGTGATTTGGTTGCACGATATTAAAAATGATTCCAGCCATTTCAAAGTAGTAAATGATGATAGGCCAAGGAGATGCAGTAGGCAGTATTCTGTAGGCAGTAAGGCAGTTGCCAGAGAGGCGACCACTCTGGGGCTGGCTTTATCTTATATGGAAAGTGCCTTTGCGCACTTGGCGGATTCGCTTTG
>JANOQB010000117.1:0-8355 GCA_031422215.1 Cytophagales bacterium
ACTCCGATAATTTTGTACGACAATTCGTTCTCTGTCACGTTGCAATCTTTGGTTGAAAACTTAATTCTTAATTTCTTTCTAAATCTTTGCGGATATTTCTTAGCGTGCTTTGCGTGAAAAATCCGTAGGCTGCCTTCACCGAAATCAATACGCTAAGTTGGGACCCAGCCACTTTTCTATCTCCTCCACTGGTTTTCCCTTTCGCACTGCATATTCTATAACCTGATCTTTTTCAATATTTCCCAACCCAAAATATTTTGACTCAGCATTTGAAAAGTAATAGCCGCTCACGGAGGAGGCCGGGTACATCGCAAACGATTCTGTCAACTTAATCCCAACTTCTTTTTCAGCATCCAACAATTCAAAAATAGTTTGCTTCTCGGTGTGATCGGGGCAAGCGGGGTAGCCCGGTGCCGGACGTATGCCATCATACTCTTCGCTGATCATTTGATCGTTGCTCAACGTTTCGTTGGCGGCATAGCCCCAATACTCCCTTCGCACTTTCGCGTGAAGACATTCGGCAAATGCTTCGGCCAAACGATCGGCCAAAGCTTTCACCATAATGTCCGAGTAGTCGTCATGCTGGGCTTTAAACTCCTCCAAGATTTTTTCTATTCCAACCCCAGCAGTTACGGCAAACATACCGATATAATCTTTTTTGCCCCCGGTTTGTGGAGCTACAAAATCAGCGAGGCAAAAGTTGGGAAGGTTTTGTGCTTTCTTGTTTTGCTGTCGCAGAAAGTGAAGTGTTGTCAATTCTTTATTGTTGTGGTAAAGAACTACATCATCCTGGTCGTTGCTGTTCGCTTCGTAAAAAGCAAATACACCATTGGCATGCAATCTTTTTTCTTTGATTATTTTTTTCAGCATTACCTGCGCATCGTCAAACAATTTTTTTGCTTCTACGCCAACAACCGAATCTTCAAAAATTCCCGGGTAGCGGCCCGCCAGCATCCACGTTTGAAAGAAGGGAGTCCAATCAATAAACTGACTGATCTCCGATAAAGAAAAATCAAGTAAAAATTTCTTACCGAGAAACGTTGGCTGGTGAGGAGTAACGTTATCCCAATCAATCTTCGTTTTGTTTTTGCGTGCTTCCGATAATGGAATATAATTTTTCAGTTGCTGCCTGTTCTCATGGTCCTTGCGCATCTGGGTATATTCCAGTTTCATCTTAGCCTGAAAGCTGCCGCGTGTTTTTGGGTTGATTAATTCGCTTGCCACCGGCACCGAGCGCGAAGCATCGAGCACATGCACCACCGGCCCTGAATAAACCGGATCAATCTTAACAGCTGTATGAATTCTAGAAGTGGTTGCTCCACCAATCAACAATGGCAACGTCATCTTTTCCCGCTCCATTTCTTTGGCGAAGTGTACCATCTCATCGAGCGAAGGCGTGATCAATCCGCTCAAGCCAATGACATCCACCTTCTCGCGCCTGGCTGCTTCCAATATTTTTTCGGCAGGCACCATCACGCCCAAGTCAATCACATCGTAATTGTTGCAGGCCAACACCACGCCCACAATGTTTTTTCCTATGTCGTGAACATCACCTTTTACTGTTGCCAATAAGATTTTGGCAGCCACCTGGCCTGTGTTTCCAGTCCTTCTTTTTTCTTCTTCCAAAAAGGGAGTGAGATAGGCCACCGATTTTTTCATCACGCGCGCGCTCTTCACCACCTGTGGCAGAAACATTTTGCCTGCGCCAAACAGATCGCCCACCACATTCATCCCAGCCATCAGCGGGCCTTCGATCACATTCAATGGTTTGCCATATTTTAATCTGGCCTCCTCCGTGTCGGCATCCACAAAATCTATGATGCCTTTTACGAGAGCATGTGTGATACGGTCTTCAACAGTTCCCTTTCGCCATTCGTCATCCACTTCTTTTTTCTTTGCCGAACCTTTTACCGATTCAGCAAATTCAAGCAACCGTTCGGTGGCATCGTCCCTCCTGTTGAGCAGCACATCTTCCACACGTTCCAACAAATCTTTCGGTATTTCGTCATACACTTCCAACATGGTCGGGTTCACAATGCCCATGTCCATACCATGTTGAATGGCATGATATAAAAAAACCGAGTGCATGGCTTCCCTCACTTTTTGGTTTCCGCGAAAGCTGAACGACACATTGCTCACGCCCCCGCTCACATGTGCATGGGGAAGATTTTCACGTATCCACTTTGTTGCTTTGAAAAAATCCAACGCATAATTTCTGTGCTCATCTATTCCCGTGGCAACGGGAAAAATATTGGGATCGAAAATGATATCCTGCGGTGCAAAATGAACTTCGTTGACAAGGATATCGTAAGCCCGTTTGCAAATATCAATTCTCCGCTGATAGGTATCGGCCTGCCCTTGTTCATCAAACGCCATGACCACTGTGGCCGCTCCGTACCGCTTCACTAATTTAGCCTGGCGTTTAAACTCCTCCACTCCACCTTTCATGCTAATGGAATTGACAATGCCTTTTCCTTGCAAACATTTCAATCCTTCTTCAATCACTTCCCATTTGGACGAATCGATCATAACCGGTATTCTTGAAATCTCCGGCTCGGATGCCATCAGGTTCAAATATTTGAACATGGCTGCTTTGGAGTCGAGCATGCCTTCGTCCATGTTCACATCAATCACTTGGGCACCACCGCGCACTTGATCGAGTGCTACTTCCAACGCTTCGTCATACTTATCCTCTTTGATGAGTTTTAAAAATTTGGCAGAGCCCGTTACATTGGTGCGCTCGCCAATGTTTACAAAATTAGATTCAGGAGTAAGTATAACTGACTCCAAACCACTTAACCGTAAAAAATTAGACATTGATGGCCACCTCCCGTGGTTTAAACTTACTTGCTACCTCTGCTATTTTTTTTATGTGATCAGGCGTAGTGCCACAGCAACCTCCTACAATATTCACCAGTCCTTCTTCCAAAAATTCTTTTATCTGAGCGGCCATTTCATCGGGGCTTTGATCGTAGTGACCAAACTCATTGGGCAAGCCGGCATTGGGGTAAGCGCTCACAAAAAAAGGTGCTTGCTCATTGAGGATTTGCAAATAAGGCCGCAACTGTTTCGCGCCAAGCGCACAATTCAACCCCACACTAAGCAAGGGAACATGCGACACCGAAATCAAAAACGCATCGGTGGTTTGGCCGGAGAGCGTTCTTCCGCTGGCATCGGTAATCGTGCCCGACACCATGATGGGAAGTTCTTTTCCAATCTCTTCGAACAACTCTTGTATTGCAAAGAGGCATGCCTTGGCATTGAGCGTATCGAAAATTGTTTCCACCAACAACAGATCGGCTCCGCCATCGATCAAACCTTTCGCCTGCTCTTTATAAGCCTCTTTCAGTTGATCAAATGTAATGGCACGATAGCCGGGGTTGTTTACATCGGGCGACAATGACAAGGTGCGGTTGGTGGGGCCCAGCGCGCCCGCCACAAACCTCGGCTTATCAGGATTTTTTTTTGTAAACTCATCAGCAACTTCTTTGGCAATCTTTGCCGACTGCACATTGAGTTCGTAGGCAATGCTTTCGAGGTGATAATCGGCTTGCGCGATGGTGGTGCTGCTAAAGGTGTTGGTCTCGGCAATATCAGCCCCGGCTTCAAAATATTGCCAGTGAATGTCTTTGATGATATCGGGCCTGGTGATGGACAACAGATCGTTGTTTCCTTTCAGCAGGTACTTATGATCTTTAAAACGTGCGCCCCGGAAATCTTCTTCTTCCAGCACATGGCGTTGGATCATCGTGCCCATAGCACCATCCAGCACCATGATCCGCTCCTTTAAAATGTTTTCGATTTTATTCACTCTTTCTGATTTAATGTTTTCCAGAAAGAGCCTGATGAAAGGCCGCTCATCTTTTCTGCATCCGATTGTTCTTTGCAGAAGGGAATTAGCACCAAGTTATGAGCAAGGTTGCTAAGACATCAACGGGCCCTGACCCTCAGTCTTTCTGGATAAGCAGTGCAAAGAAAAGCATTAACATGGTAAAAATGAAGTATCGATGTGCTTATTTTGCATGAACAAAATCAACTGCTGCATCCGTTGAAACTCGCTGCCATCGATATAGGTTCCAATGCCATCCGCCTTCAAATCTCAACGATCTATGATAAAGGCCCCAAATTGCTTTTTAAAAAATTAGAATACGTGCGTTTCCCTTTGCGCCTGGGCCATGATGTGTTCAGCAAAAATCGCATCAGTGAGCCCAGCAAGTTGAAGTTTAAAAAACTGATGAAGACGTACAAGCTGCTTCTGGAACTTTATGAAGTCGATGACTATATGTTCTGCGCCACTTCGGCCATGCGCGAATCTGAAAACGGACAAGAGCTTGCCGATGAAGTTAAAAACGAATTGGGCGTGATCATCCACATCATCGATGGCCACTTGGAAGCAGAAATGATCAACCGCGCCATTGCCTCCTACTTGGGCAAAGATACCTACTTGCATATTGATGTTGGCGGTGGTAGCACCGAACTCAATTTGTTTGTGAAAGGAAAAAAAATAAAAACGCGTTCCTTCAAAGTAGGCTCTGTGCGTGTGCTTGAACACACCGACTCACCAATCATGTGGAACGACATGGAAAATTGGGTGAAGGAGAATGTGAAGAAAGAATACGGAAAAGTAATTGCCGTTGGCACGGGAGGTAACATCAGCAAGATTTTTGAGCTGGCCAAGAAAAAGCCGGGAGAGGCTATGACCATCAAAAAAGTAAAGGACATAAGAAAGATGATCGAATCCCTTACCATGGATCAGCGCATCTACGAGTTGCAAATGAACCCCGACCGTGCGGATGTTATCGTGCCTGCCTCTGACATCTATCTTCAAGTAATGGAGTGGGCCCGCGCAAGCAGCATCCTTGTTCCCGATGTTGGTTTGAAGGATGGTATTCTACTCCATCTCTTGGAAAAAAACATGTCGCAGAAAAAAATTGAATTTAAGATAGGGAGGTTTTAGGGGAGATAGGAGTTAGGAGTTAGGAGAAGAATATAGAAGTCAGAATATAGAAGTCAGAAGTCAGAACAATTGCAAATCCTTAATGGTGTTCTGGTAAGATTCTGACTTCTAAATTCTGTATTCTTCCCTGTTCCCTCAAAACAAACTCACATCTTTAATGGTATCCTGCGTTACTTCAAAAAACACTTTGTGAATATTGAAAGGTGGCTCACCATTCTGCTCCTTGATCACATAACTCCCATCTTCTTTCATGGTGTAAGCGTTCACGTTATCCTTCAGGTTGAAGCGGAGGATGTTCATGGTTTGCTTTTTCAACAGTTCCTGTTCCAGCGAGAACAACGATTCTATCCTTCGGTCGAAACTACGGACCATCGCATCGGCACTTCCGATATACACTTTGGGACTGCCTGAATTATGGAAGTAATAAATGCGGGAATGCTCCAGATATTCGCCCACTATCGAGAGCACTTCAATATTTTCACTTAGCCCTTTTCGGCCCGGGCGCAAGCAGCACATGCCGCGAATGATTAATTTAACGGCAACCCCAGCTTGCGATGCTTCATACAATGAATCAATAAATTCTTTGTCCTGCAACGAATTCAGTTTGATGATAATGCCCGATGGCAAACCCTGCCGTGCGTTTTCGGTTTCGCGCTTCACCAAGTTGCACAGTTGTATGCGCATATCGCGTGGCGATGTGATCAGGTTGCGGTAGGCCGAAGGTTGAGAGTGACCCGTGATTACATTAAAAAATTCGGAGACATCGTGGGCATACGTTTCGCTGGTGCTGAGAAGGCCAATGTCGGTATAGAACCTTGACGTAACTTCGTTGTAATTTCCGCTCGACAGGTGCACATACCGATACACACGGTCTGGCTCATTGCGCACAATCAATAAAAGTTTGGTATGTGTTTTCAAACTGCTCACGCCATAGATCACAAAGCAGCCTGCCTTTTGCAACCGTTGCGCCTCACGCAAATTATTTTCTTCATCGAAGCGTGCTTTCACTTCAAATAATACCGAAACGTGCTTTCCATTTTCGGCAGCCCGCAGCAAAGCAGATGTTATGCGCGAGTCTTTGGCCACACGATAAATGGTGATCTTGATGGACAGCACCATCGGATCATCGGCCGATTTCTCGATAAGGTCCAGCACCGGATCCATAGAATCGTATGGATGGTGAAGGAGTATGTCACGTTCCTTGAGCACATCAAAAATATCGCGTGTGCCATACTCGGGAAACGACACCAACTTGCGTGGCGGGTGAATGGGTGTGCGCCTGTCTTTAAACTCTTTATGATTGATGATCTGATTGATCCCTGTAAAGTCGATCATTCCTTCTTTTGGAATTAAAAAAATATTCAGGTCATCCAAATCCCATTGTATTTTCAACAGCCTGATCAGCCAGGGATCGGGATCGCTCTCTATGTCCAACCGCACCACCCTGCCTGTTCTGCGTGTTTGAAGCTTCCTCTTCAATTCGAGCAAAAAATTGGATTCAATATCTTCGCTTTCTTCAAGGGTAAAATCACCATTCCTGTTTATACGAAACAAGTTGATGGCTTCGATCTCAACATTTCTGAACAGGTGCTGGATATTGTTGCGGATGATTTCCTCAATGGGAACAAACGATATGAAGCGGTCTTCACTGATGATCTCAAAAAAACGGGGGATGTTGCTGGGTACCTGAATAAATGAAACGCGGTGTTGGTTGTTCTGATCTTGAGGTGCCTTGGTGATCACACCAAACAGCAAACGGTTATATTTCAATACCGGAAACGTGTGATAACTATCAAACATCATGGGCGTGAGCATGGGGTAAACCGTGCGCATGAAGTACTGATTTACCTGGGTGGATTGATCAACCGTAAGGGTGTCGTAATCGGCAATGCGGAAATTGTTTTTTTCGAAAAAGGGCTTGAGTTTCCGCAGGTAGTATTCGTTCTGGTCTTGTACGAATTGCTGAACTTCCGTGATCAGGTATTGGCGAAAGGGTGTTTCGCGCAGACCGCTATAGTCAAACCTCTCTTTTCCGTAATCAATGTAATTATATAAACTGCCAAGCCGGATGCTGCAAAATTCATCGAGGTTGGAAGCAGTGATGGCCAGAAATTTCAGCCGGTCAAAAATACTCCGATCGATATGTTTGGCCTGATCCAGCACACGATAGTTGAACTTGAGCCAACTTAGGTCGCGGCTGATATAGTTACTATCCTGAATTTGTTTTTCAACAGGATCCATTGGCCGCTCCTCGGTCGCTCCATCCAACCTTACTTGATTACTGATCATATATCGATGCGGGCGTACTTGGCATTTTTTTCAATAAAGTCCCTGCGCGGTGCCACCTCATCACCCATCAACATAGAGAATAAATGGTCGGCCTCTGCCGCAGATTCAATGCTCACTTGCTTCAATGTGCGCCTCGTAGGATCCATAGTGGTGCTCCAAAGTTGTTCGGGGTTCATCTCACCCAACCCTTTATAGCGTTGTATGCCTACGCTGTCCTCGTTGCCACCCTTGCTAAGTTCTTTCACAATGGCATCGCGCTCTTCCTCGTTCCAGCAATAGCGCTCTTCTCTTCCTTTCTTAAGCAGGTAGAGTGGTGGCAAGGCGATATAGACATATCCTTGCTCGATCAGGTCGCGCATGTAGCGAAAGAAGAATGTCAATATCAAGGTGCGTATGTGGCTTCCGTCCACATCGGCATCGGTCATGATCACCACTTTGTGATATCTGAGCTTGGTCATGTTCAGTGCCTTGTTGTCATCGGCTGTTCCAAAGCTCACGCCCAGAGCGGTGATCATATTTTTTATCTCTTCGTTCTCATAAATTTTGTGCTCCTGCGCTTTTTCTACGTTGAGGATTTTTCCCCGCAAGGGAAGTATGGCCTGAAAATTCCGGTCGCGCCCTTGTTTGGCCGAGCCACCTGCCGAGTCTCCCTCCACCAAATACAATTCGCAAATGCCGGGGTCTGAACTTGCACAATCGGCCAGCTTGCCCGGTAAGCCTGTGCCCGACAATACGTTTTTGCGCTGCACCATCTCGCGGGCCTTGCGTGCGGCAATGCGTGCCTGCGCAGCCAATATTACTTTGCTTACGATGAGCTTTGCTTCCTTGGGGTTTTCCTCCAAAAAGTTTTGCAAGGCAAGGCTCACGGCTGTATCCACCGCGCCCATCACTTCCGAGTTGCCTAATTTTGTTTTGGTCTGCCCTTCAAATTGTGGCTCTGCTACTTTTACCGAAATCACGGCTGTCAACCCTTCACGGAAATCATCGCCATTGATTTCTACTTTGGCCTTTTCAAGTTGGCCCGACTTCTCAGCATAGCTTTTCAGTGTGCGTGTGAGGGCCCTGCGAAAGCCAGCCACGTGGGTGCCCCCTTCGTGGGTGTTGATGTT
>JANOQB010000118.1:0-4679 GCA_031422215.1 Cytophagales bacterium
TTGCGATACACCTCGTATCATGATCCTAAGATTGCTGCGTGGCCAATCCCCATTTAGCCCTGATAAAAGTCACATACACCACGCTATTATGAGATTGGGAATGACGCACGCCCAAACAGCCATTATTTTGGGATCGGTAAATCTCCTTTTTCTTTTGATGGCTTGGGTCTTTAGAAAAGTTGGTGACGCGTGGATGCTGCCCGGAGTAATTTTACTGGCATTGATTTTAAGTATTATTTTAGATCGATTGATTATCCGAAAACTTTCAGCTAAGGCCTAATTGTTTTTATAGCTACACTTATGAAAGATCAAATAGAAAAAATTAAGAAAGAAATAGAGGGGTTTACTGCTTCCACCAAACAGAGTGTGGAAGAATTCAGGCTTCAGTTCATCAGCAAGAAGGGAAATATTTCATCCCTTTTTGATCAACTAAAACTAACCCCTGCAGAGGAGAAGAAGGAATTGGGCAAGGTTCTGAATGAGCTAAAGAAACTGGCTGAAGAGAAATTTGCGGAACTTCAACGGGCGCATGAAAATGAAGCTACCAATAATTCATTTGATGATGATTTAACCCTCCCCCCCACGCCCAACAAAACCGGCAGCCACCACCCCCTAAATCTTACCCGCTATCGCATTATCGAAATCTTTGAGCGGCTCGGCTTCAATGTGGAAGATGGCCCTGAGATTGAAGATGACTGGCATAATTTTACTGCCTTGAATTTCCCTGAGAACCATCCCGCCCGCGAGATGCAAGATACTTTCTTTATAGAAAAACCTGCCCGACTTGATGGCCTGCCTTCAGGGCAGGCAGGCCTGCCTACTGGGCAAGAAGGCGGGAATCAGGATGTACTCCTTCGCACCCATACATCCAACGTTCAGGTGCGGTTGATGAAAAACAGGAAGCCCCCGTTCCGGGCCATCATGCCGGGCCGTGTGTATCGCAATGAGGCAATCTCAGCGAGGGCACATTGCTTTTTTCACCAGGTGGAAGGATTGTATGTGGACAAAAACGTTGGCTTCTCCGATTTGAAACAAACACTGTATCACTTTGCCAAGGAGATGTTTGGCAAGGACACTAAAATACGGTTGCGCCCCTCCTACTTTCCCTTCACTGAGCCGAGTGCCGAAATAGATATATCCTGTTTGATCTGCCATGGCAAAGGATGTAACGTTTGCAAGTACTCAGGCTGGGTTGAGATTGCCGGCTCGGGCATGGTGCACTCCAATGTGCTGCGCAATTGTGGCGTTGATCCTGAAGAATATACCGGCTTTGCTTTTGGTATGGGCATAGAGCGCATCACCATGCTGCGATATGGTATCAACGATCTGCGCTTGTTCTCCGAAAACGATATCCGCTTTCTCAAGCAATTCAAGGCTGTCATATAATCTATTGTTGAATGAATGTGCCCTTTGCCGACCTGGCCTCTCAATATAAAAATCTAAAGCCAGAGATTGATAAGGCCGTTGGCGATGTGCTTGATTCCGGCAATTATGTGGGAGGCGCCCACGTGAAAAATTTTGAGAAAGACTTCGCTTCTCTTTGTGGCGCAAAAAACTGCATAGGTGTTGGCAATGGCACCGATGGACTTTTTCTTTCACTCAAAGCATTCGGCATAGGCCCTAGTGATGAAGTGATCACACCGGCCTGGAGTTGGATTTCCAGCTCGGAAGTAATTACAATGACTGGGGCGCGAACGGTCTTTGCTGAAGTAGATGCAAACCATTTTATAACTACAGCCAAGAACATAAAAGATAAAATCACTCCGCGAACAAAAGCGGTGATTGCCGTTCATCTTTACGGACAAGTTGCTGAAATGAAGGAGATAAAAACTTTGTGCGATCAGTCAAATCTTTTTTTGATTGAAGATTGTTCGCAGGCCCACCTTTCATCCGAACACAATATCATGGCAGGCACCAGTGGCGATTGTGGTGTGTTCAGTTTCTATCCCACCAAAAATCTTGGGGCATTGGGCGATGCAGGTTGTGTAATAACCCATCAAGATCAATTGGCCGAAAAGATAAGACGGTTGGCCAATCATGGCGGGTTGAGCAAAGACGATCATTTGATTGAAGGCTTTAACAGTCGCATGGACACTATGCAAGCCGCCATTCTTGGAGTAAAGTTGAAGTACCTCAAACAGTGGAATGCCCGAAGAATCAAAAACGCTCAGTTGTATTTTGAAAATTTATGGGGGATAGAAGCAATATGCCTACCTCAAGTAAGAATAGATACGGTTCACACTTTTCATCTTTTTGTCATTAAAGTAGAACAGCGTGATGACCTCAAAATATTTCTTGAAAGCAAAGGAGTGCAAACATTGATACATTATCCCAGTGCATTGCCGTTTGAGCCTGCGTATGATTATCTAAAACATAAAGCAGAAGATTTTCCTGTTTCCCATAAACTGCAGCGCACCGTTTTGTCGCTCCCAATTTCACCTGAGATTTCGGAAGGGCAAATTTTGTACGTATGCCGCATGATCAAAGAATTTTATGGAGCATAAAATTAAAACCGTTGCTATTGTGGGTGCCGGCACCATGGGCCAAGGCATTGCCTTGGCCTGTGCCTTGGCGGGATATGATACACTGCTTTTTGATGTCAACAAAGATTTTAGCGAAAAGGCACTTCAACTGATCAGGCAGACAGTTGAGCAATCCATATCAAAAAATAAATTATCGAGGGAAGTTGGTGAGGGGGCATTGAACCGTATCTCACAGGTAAAGAATCTGTCTGAGTTGAGAGTTGACTTGGTTATAGAAGCTGTTGTGGAAAATCTCGAAGTAAAGCAAAAATTATTTCTTGAATTGGAAAGTATAAATCCGCCAACGACAATATTCGCGACAAACACATCGTCCATTTCCATCACTCAAATTGCTTCTGTTTTGCAAGACCCATCCCGGTGCATCGGCCTTCATTTCTTCAATCCGGCCAATGTGATGAAGTTGGTGGAAGTGATTTCTGGTAAACTTACTCATCCCGAAATAGTTGCAAGGTTGAGAGATTTTTCAAAATCATTGGGCAAAATTCCGGTGGAAGCAAAAGATTCTTCTGGCTTCATCGTGAACCGGGTAGCTCGCCCATTTTATTTGGAATCGTTAAAATTATTGGAAGTAGGAGCAACGGGCGTGGAAGGCATTGATAAATTGTTGCGCTCATCGGGATTTAAAATGGGGCCATTTGAGTTAATGGATTTGATTGGCATTGATGTGAACTATGCGGTTACTGTTTCGGTGTATGAAGGTTTCGATCGAAACCCAAAATTCAAGCCGAGCGAAATCCAAAAGGAGAAAGTTGACAAGGGATTTTTGGGAAGGAAGACGGGAAAGGGGTTTTATGATTACAGGGAGGGAAGATAGATATGAGATATGAGATGGGAGATGAGAGTTAGAAGTTAGAAGCCAGAATATATCGGAGTTAGAAGTTGGGTTTGTATTTTAGAAGTGTATGATCCAAAAAATTAAATTGTTCGTTTTGATGGTTGTGGTGATGGCTTGCGGTCGCGATCTTTCTGATGACTCCATTCCTTTTGCTTCGTTTAGCGACATAGTCATCAACCTGAACTTGCCAGAATTCATAAGCCTGCGCTCGGATGGCGGCCACAAAGAAGTAAATGGTGGAGTAAGAGGGATTATTTTATACCGACAAAATTCGTCCACCTACATAGCATACGAGCGCAACTGTTCATTTCGGCCTAACGAAGCATGCGCTACGGTGGACGTTCACACTTCGGGTTTGTTTATGATCGACTCCTGCTGTGGCTCCAGTTTTAATTTTTCGAATGGCAGCCCATCAGGTGGGCCAGCATGGAGGGAATTGGTACGCTACCGCACTCAGCTTTCAGGTTCCGTCCTTACCATCAGCAGTGAAGTGGTTAACTAGTAGAGGTGTGGCTTACCGCAAAGGCGCAAAGTGCGCCAAGGAAATTCAAGGATTGATTTTGCCGGAACTCATTCTATCCTTTTGGCTCCCGCAAAGTCGCGGAGGCAATGCACTCAAAGGGCGCAGAAGGAAAATCATTCTTTGCGGTTCCCTGCTCCTCTGCGGTTTATTTCTCTCTCGGGTTTAAACGCAAAGGCGCAAAGGAAATTCAAAAAGATAACTCGATCAATTAAATTCCCTTTCTAAGGTTACTGTTTTTCTTGCTGTAAAGGAAGTAGATAAATAACCCGACCACCATCCAGACCATTGCGGAGATAAGGGTTTCTTTTCCTAAAGAGATTATCATACCTGAACAGACAATAATGCCGAGGATAGGGATCAGCGGAACCAAAGGTGTTTTAAATGGCCTTACAGCTTCCGGATTTTTTACGCGCATCACCCAAATGCCCACGCATACCAACACGAAAGCGAACAACGTTCCGAAGCTGGTAAGGTCGCCTGCCACACTGCCGGGCACAAATCCCGCAAAGGCACCAACAAAAATCAGCAAGAGCCAATTGGCTTTAAACGGTGTGCGAAACTTGGGGTGCAATTCCGAAAAAACTTTGGGCACCAATCCGTCTTTCGACATGGAATAAAACACACGCGACTGCCCCATCAGCATCACCAATATCACGGACGAAAATCCCGCTAAGATCGCAACAGTGATCAAGGTGGCAAGCCATCCGTAACCTGGCATGTAAGTTTGGATCGCGAAAGCTACAGATGCTTCTTTGCCCGCGGTTTTAAAATCCTGCCA
>JANOQB010000119.1:0-5431 GCA_031422215.1 Cytophagales bacterium
AACTGCGGCAAAAAATCGGGATGGTATTTCAAAAACCAAATCCGTTTCCTAAATCCATTTTCGAAAATGTTGCATACGGCCTTAAGATACGTGGCGTGTCGGATAAAAAAATCCTTGAAGAGCGGGTGGAGAAATCGTTGAAGCAATCCGCCCTGTGGCCCGAAGTGAAAGACATATTGCACAAGCCGGCCTTGTCGCTTTCGGGCGGGCAACAACAGCGGCTATGCATAGCCCGAACGCTGGCGGTAAAGCCTTCCATCATTTTAATGGATGAGCCCGCCTCTGCACTTGACCCTATATCCACGGCAAAAATTGAGGAGTTGATCCGCGAGCTTAAAGAAAATTATACAATCGTGATTGTAACGCACAACATGCACCAGGCTGCCCGCATCAGCGACCGCACCGCTTTTTTTTATTTGGGCGTCATGATTGAATACGACAAGACAAAAGATTTGTTCACCAACCCGAAAAACAAACAGACCGAAAATTATATTACGGGAAGATTTGGGTAATTTTAATAACTGATGATATGTAGAGTTAAATTTCTGAGTAAAAATTTCAAAATAACTTCGAACAATGTCCATCGAATATCGAAGCCAAAGCAAGTCGTTTTGGGGAAGTTATTTTGAAATTTTTACTGACTTGCACAACATTAGGTAAGACCTATAAACTTAAAAGAATACTATCGTGAATTTAGAACCCGAACTGCAAGCCCTCAAAGACAACCTTCTTGAGATGATGGACTTAGTCACCTCACAATTAATAGGATGCAAGAAGGCATTGACAAAGGCGGATTTGGATGCAGCCAAAGAAGTGATCGCGTCTGAAAAAAGGGTTAATGCACTGGAGCTTACCATCGACAAGGATTGCGAAAATATACTGGCACTCTACAATCCCGTGGCCACCGACTTACGTTTTGTGTTGGCCTCCCTGAAAATAGGAAATGACTTGGAGCGCATTGGCGACAATGCAAAAGTGCTGGCCAAATTTTTATCCTCCGGCCTTCAAAAAAAGGAGATACAATTCATTGGTGAGTTTAAACTCGAAGTAATGTTCAACGCAGCCATCGAGATGCTCACCCACATGAGCAAGGCCGTGAAAGACAAAGACACACAGCTTGCCATGAAAGTTTTAAAAATGGATGCCATCCTGAACGAGCACGGCAAAAATGCTTCCAAGACAGCTGTGGCTTTGATAGGGTCAAACCCCGATCATGTTAAGATTATCCTCCGCTTGTTTGCCATCACCCGCAGGATGGAACGCGTTGGGGACTTGATCAAAAATATTGGTGAAGAAGTTGTCTTCCACGTGGAAGCAAAAGTGATCAAGCACAAAAAGAAAGATAAAGACAAAAAGAAGGATTAATAAATGTTGACAATTGACGAGCAAGGCAATCTGCCTGCCGGTAGGTAAGTTGACAATCTGCGACCGTTTTTACACATATTCTTTGTCAATTGGTTATTGTCAACTGCCCATTTCTATTTTCCCGTTCTAAACAACAACGAACTATCGCCATAACTTAAAAAGCGGTAATCATTTTCAAGCGCCTCCTTATAAACTTGTTTCCAATCGCCCCCGATAAATGCAGCCACCAATAAAATCAGCGTGGAACCAGGCTGATGGAAGTTGGTGACAATCGCATCCACTACGTTGAATTTATAACCCGGCACAATCATGATGCAAGTTTCCCCGGTGATGGCTCCAAGATTTTCAACTTGCATTTTATTTATCACCGCTTCCAACGCTTTTGCTTTGGCTATGCCGGTTGGCAGTTGGTGGCAATCATGTTGTGATATTTCAAATGTCGCTTTCGCATCGCTCAACAATTTTACACCATACCAATACAAACTTTCCAAGGTGCGCACCGAGGTAGTGCCCACAGCCACAGTACTGTTGGCCGACAATAAAGCCTCGATAGTTTTCCGCGCAACCACCATCTGTTCACGGTGCATGATATGTTCTTTCGGGTTGTCCGTTTTCATCGGTTGAAACGTGCCCGCACTTACATGCAGGGTAAGAAACTCAACGCTGTGCCCAAGCAATTTTATTTCCTTCAAAGTCTTTTCCGTAAAGTGAAGGCCAGCAGTGGGTGCGGCCACGGCCCCTTCCGGTTTGGAGTAAACTGTTTGATAGCGGAGCCTGTCACTTTCTTCGCCTTGCCTTTTCAAATAGGGTGGCAACGGTGTGGCCCCAGCCTGAGATATTATTTCCGCAAACGTAATGTGGGCAGGCTGCCACGTAAATTCCACCAAGCCTTCTTCCCGGTTGATAAGTGTGACACTAATACACAGATCATTTATTTTTTTGATGAGCACGGTTTGGTTTGGCCAACGTTTCAAGTTTCCAATAGCACAAATCCATCGGGTGGTATGCGTTGCTTCCATAGCTTGCTGAACAAGGCTGCTGGGCCACACCGGGTTCAGTAAAAATAACTCGATACTTGCCCCGGTTTCTTTTTGGAAGAGCAGCCTGGCCGGTATCACCTTCGTATCATTAAAAAACAACGTGCTTTTGGCAGGCAGATAAGAAGATAGATGTGCAAATTTCGAATGCTGGATTTGGCCGTCACGATATACTAGCAAATTGGATTGATCCCGCTCCGGCAAAGGGTGCATGGCAATCCTATCGGGCGGCAACTCATACCAATAGTCTTTCATACGAATGTCTTTTTCCATGCTATCTTAAAATTCAAAGGTAGCTGCTTTGTATATAATCAAGTGAATCATCCCTACTTTTGACAATCCTATTTTTCGATATTGTATTTTTAAACCAATGGCAATCCGGGCAAGCTTTTACAAACGTGTGTTTCACTTCTCCTTCGATGCGCGCACCTCACGTGGCTCTATGAAAGAGAAGACATCGTGGTTTATAAAAGTATGGGACACCGCGGCACCCGAAGTTACAGGCGTTGGCGAATGTGGCCCGCTGCCAGACTTAAGCCCCGAGCATACACCTGAGTTAAATGAGAAGATTGAAAATTTCATTGGCGTTTTTAACAATAAATCCATCGGCTTTGCCCCTACTGCCAATTTGCAAGAACTCTACAAAGCCATAACACAAACGCTTGGCGCGGATGTAATAAAATACCCTTCCCTTATTTTTGCTTTTGAAACCGCCCTGCTTGATTGGATGAACGGTGGAGGTAAGATCATTTTCAAAAACTCCTTTGTTGAAGGAACCCCCATTCCTATCAACGGATTGATCTGGATGGGAGGATTGGATTTTCAGTTGCAGCAGATCGAACTCAAAATACGGGACGGGTTTAGGTGTGTGAAATTGAAAGTGGGAGGAGTAAACTTTGAAAAGGAATGCGATGTGCTGCAGTACATCCGCAGAAAATACTTTCGCGATAGCATCACCATTCGCTTGGATGCCAATGGCGCATTCAAACCTAATGATGTCATGCACAAATTGGAAGGACTTGCAAAGTTTGATGTGCACTCCATTGAGCAGCCGCTAAAACCAGGTTCGCCAGAAATGGAAGAGTTGTGCCGCACATCACCAATCCCCATAGCCCTCGATGAAGAATTGATTGGCATTACTGATACTACAGAAAAAGAAAATTTGATCAGGAGGCTAATGCCTGCCTATATTATTTTGAAACCCACCCTTCACGGAGGCTTGTACTCATGCCAGCAATGGATTCAACTTGCGGAAAAACATAAGGTTGGTTGGTGGATTACCTCTGCCCTCGAATCGAATGTGGGCTTGAACACTATCGCCCAGTTTACTGCCCAATACCCAACCCAATTGCCGCAGGGCCTCGGCACAGGCATGCTCTATACCGATAATATTGACTCGCCCCTTACTGTTGAAAATGGCTTGCTATCTTTCAATAAGTCCCTGACTTGGGGAGAAATCGTCTTGCCTGAAGACATCAAATCAAAATAACCGTTTGGGCTCTTTTGAATTTTACCTTTGCAAATCAGTGAATCTGTGGCCTTCCAATTCCATAAAACTAAATTATTTAGCTTTAATTTTTGAATTGTCATATTAATGATCCTTATTTGGCTAAAATATTTAGCTAATGATCGCACCGAAACTAAGGATACGCAGCAAAAGGCTTAGCTCAGGCCGTTTTCAAGTCAACTTTTCTACAGATTTTTCGAGTGGGTATTATGGCTACTTGCTGGCCGAGCCCCGGACAACAGTAAGCGAGGTATTGGAAAAAATTGGGAGGCACCTTGAAGCAGCGAACAATGAGGACCGCTATTTTCAGCGCAACCTTTTTTCGTTGGGCAAGCGCAAAATCAGTTCAGGAAAAATATTGATTTTTAAAAAATAAACTTATGATAAAGCTCAACGAAAATATCCGGGTGCTCCGAAAAAGACTTTCACTCACCCAAGATCAGTTTGCCCAAAGGTTGGAGATCAAGCGGTCGTTGGTTGGTGCCTACGAAGAAGGCAGGGCAGAACCCAAGTTGGAGTTGCTACAAAAAATGGCCGAAGTGTTTTCGCTTTCAGTAGATGAGTTGATCGGAAAACAGTTTTCATCGGATTCTGTTTTACCTGAAAGGAAGATATCCAACAACAAAGAAATTGTGGTACTCACCGTTGACTCATCGCAGCGCGAGAACATTGAACTCGTACAGCACAAAGCAGCGGCAGGCTACTTGAATGGCTTTGCCGATGCCGAATATGTAAAAGAGTTGCCCCGCTTTCATTTGCCCATGTTGAAGCAAGGAAGCTATCGCGCGTTTGAGATTTCGGGCGACTCGATGTTGCCCTTGTTGCCCGGCACCATTGTAGTGGGCGAATATGTGGACGAGTTACGAAATATAAAAAGTGGCAAGACGTACATATTGGTCACCCAGCGCGAAGGCGTTATTTATAAAAGGGTTTTCAATTACCTCGATGACAACGGAACTCTGTTCTTAGTTTCGGACAACCGGCAATATGCGCCTTATCAGTTAAGTGGAAGTGAGGTTATGGAAGTATGGATGGCCAAAGCATACATCAGCGTTCAATTTCCTGACGTAAACGATAAGTCAGAAATATCTGTCGAACAATTGGCGGGAGTGGTGCTCGACTTGCAAAAAGAGATACTCGACCTGAAATCAAAGAAATAAACTTAGCGGTTTTACCTTGCCCTGAACCTCTTCCTTATGGGAAGAGGCAGGGAGTGGTTTTTTTTCAAAGAGAAATTTGATCGCGGCAGCCTTGAGTTTAATAGACCACAAGAGATTTTTTATAATCTCTCCAACAAACTCAATATTTTTTGGTCATGCCTCCAAGTTTTTAAAACTTGGAGGGCTTTAGAGCATGAGATTTTGAAATGCACCCCTTGAAGAGATAACCGTTTCGGAAAGTCTATTAACTTTACAATCGCTATGGTATCTACAAGCCAAAAAAATAACTACACAGAGCAAGAGTACCTTGAGTTGGAGAGGAAGGCTGAATACAAAAGCGAATTCTTCAAGGGTGAAATCTT
>JANOQB010000120.1:0-6003 GCA_031422215.1 Cytophagales bacterium
CTGCTGCTGTTGCTGAAAAATTAAATAGACGATGGATAACCTGTGACTTAGGAAGATTTGCAATTCACACAGCTCGAAAGAGATTTTTAGGAATCAATAATGTAAAACCTTTCATCGTTCAAAACCTCGGCAAGTACGAACGCCAGCAATGGATGAACGCTGAGTTTGAAAACCCAGAGGATAGATTAGAGCAAGAAAAAACGTACAGGCATTTTATTCTTGAGCTTTATCATGCCAAGTCGCTTGATGGATACACTTGGTTGCATGGAGCGAAAGCAGGGAAGATGATTCATGTGGGTGGTGTGGAAGCCCCCGTAACGGTTGATGACATCAAAGCAACGATAAAGGAGTTTTGGAAATTAGTTGGCAAGCCCCACTCCCCCGGAGAGGCAGGGGTGAGGCCAGAGAAAAATCATATTGACTTTTTAGGTTGGGATTTTGCCTTCGATGTAAATGAAACCGCCAAACAATTTGCCGCAGAAAACAATGTTCAAATCCATCCCATTAAAATACCACGCGAAGTATTGGAGAAAAAAGCCGTTGACCAGGGTGACATAAAATTCTATGAACTGGCTTCGCTCGGTATAAAAACCAAGACAAACAAATTAGCGGTAAGCGTTACACTCGATAACTTTATTATCCCACCCGATGATGTGCCAGCAGAAGTACAAGGGAAAATCACCCATTGGAGTCAGTGGATTGATTATTGGGCAATTGATTGGAACTATCGTGACGATACCTTTCACAACGAATGGCAGAGCTACCGCACAAAGCAAAATCCGAAAATCGAATTGGCAGCCGCTTACGCCTACGAGAAAAAAGGAAAGTACACGGTATTGGTGAAGGTGATTGATATTTTGGGGAATGATACTACGAAGGCTATTGAAGTAACGGTTTGATATGGAAAGTCAAATAGAAATATACCAGGCAAAAGATAAAAGGATTGAAATTGAGGTTCGCTTTGAAAATGAATCGGTTTGGCTTAGCCAGGCTCAATTGGGCAGTTTTTTTGAGAAGGAACGAAGTGTGATTACCAAGCATATCAGAAATGCCTTTTCAGAAGGGGAATTGGCTGAAAAGGGCAATGTGCAAAATTTGCACATTGCAAATTCAGACAAGCTGGTGAACAATGTACTTTAAGTTTCCGATACGCATGAGTCAGATCGAAATATATCAAACCAAAGACAAACAGGCTTCTGTAGAGGTGAGATTCGAGGGAGATACCGTTTGGTTGACCCAACAACAAATGACTGGGTTGTTCAACCAAACTAAGCAAAATATCAGCCTTCATATTGGTAACTGTTTTAAGGAGAAGGAATTGGATAATAAATCAGTTGTCAAGGAATCCTTGACAACTGCCCTGGATGGCAAGATGGTCAAACTGATTATAAACCTGATCAATGGCTAAGAAGAAAACTACGACTAAACAAAAAGACCTGTTCAACATTCAAGAGCAGTTGAATACGGCCGCTTGCGTTCCTGCCATTCGCGAAGCCGTTAAGTCATGGCGTGCCGATAAGTATAAAGGCATAACGGCCACCACACGTGAGCTTCTCAATTTCTGGTTCCATACCGACCATGTTCTTCATAGCGGACAAACCTTTCACTACCACCTTGCACAAAGGGAAGCGATTGAAACCTTGATATTCCTTTTCGAGGTAAAGAAAATCAGGAACAGGAAAACCTTGCTGGAGACTTATGCATTTGATACCAAAGAATTGCGTCTACCACCTTACGATGACTTTACAAGGTATTGCGTGAAGATGGCAACGGGCAGCGGTAAGACAAAAGTGATGGCCATGACTATTGTTTGGCAATTTGCCAATGCCGTAAAGGAAGATGACACTCAGTTTGCAAAAAACTTTTTGGTACTTGCCCCCAACATAATTGTGTTTGACCGCTTGCGAAGTGATTTTGAAAGCGGAAGGATTTTCCGAACCGACCCGTTGATTCCGAAACACTTTGCCTGGTGGTGGGAGATGGAATACTACATGCGGGGCGACACGGAACGTACAAACAGTGAGGGCGCATTATACCTCACCAATATCCAACAGTTTTACGAAAGAGGCTCGAAGGCAAATGATGAAGAACCTGAAATAATGACTTCGATGTTGGGTTCAAAACCTCCCGCCACGAAAACAGAAATTTCAGATTTTGATGAACGCATTGCCAAGCGGGAAGGGTTAACAATGGTTTTGAATGATGAAGCCCACCACACACATGATGAAGAAAGTGAATGGAACAAGTTTATAAGAAAGCTTCATACTCAAAGACCGCTTTCATTACAGTTGGATGTTTCGGCCACACCACGTTATAGCAAGGGTTCTTTGTTCGCATGGACAGTGTTTGACTATCCTCTCAAGCAAGCCATTCTTGATAGGATTGTAAAACGGCCTATCAAAGGGATTTCAAAAATCGAAGAAGCCAAATCGAATGTGGCCAGTGTTCGGTACAAAGGGTTTCTCACCGCAGGGGTAGAACGCTGGAAAGAATACAATGGCCAACTTACGCCATTAAAGAAAAAGCCAATCCTTTTTGTGATGATGAGCAGCACAGAAGAAGCGGATGACATTGGGGATTGGCTTCGCACCAAATACCCAAATGAGTTTGGTGGAGATAAAACACTTATCATTCACACCGACAAGTCAGGTGAGGTTTCCAAGAAAGATTTGGACGCTGCCAGAAAAATGGCACGCGATGTTGACCATGAGAAAAGTCAGACGAACGCCATCGTATCCGTTTTAATGTTGCGCGAAGGATGGGACGTTCAAAATGTAACGGTCGTTGTTGGATTAAGACCCTACAGTGCAAAAGCAAATATCCTTCCTGAACAAACCATTGGCCGCAGGCTTCGCCTGATGTTCCGCAATCAGGGAGACAACTACACCGAGCGGGTTGATATTATTGGCAATGGGGCTTTCATGGAATTTGTGGATGACCTTGAACGATTGGAGGAACTAAAGTTTGACACCTTCCAAATCGGAAAGGACAAACTAAAAATTATTACCATCCAAGCTGTTGAAGGCAAGAAGAAATACGATATAGGCATTCCTGAAATCTCACCTGTACTGGGTAGAAAGAAATCTCTCGCAGATGAAATTGGTGCTATTGACGTAATGAAATTCAACATCAACAAGCTCCCATTAAAAGGCAAGGATATTAAAGAAATAAAAACTTTTGTCTATGAAGGCAGGGACATCCTTACGGACGAGAAATTATTAGAACGAGAATATAAAATTCCCCAAGCCCAAACAGCCGAGGAAGTAATCGGTTATTATGCGAGGCAGATAGCGCAGAACATAAAGCTGCCGTCTCAATTTGCATTATTAGCACCCAAGATTACAGATTTCTTTAAACGGAAAGCATTCGGGCAAAAGGTTGATTTAACGGACAAGAATGTAATCCCAGCCATGAGCAGCAACATTGCCAGCTATGTGGTGGTGAAAGAATTTGAAAAAGCCTTGCGGGAGATAGTGATTGAACACAAAGAACCTCTGTTGCTTTCAGCAAACCGCTTCCTTTCAACCACCCCACCCTTTCCTACATCCAAGAAACTTCTTGAAGCAAAAAAGGCAGTATTCAACTATACCGCTTGCGGCAATGAATTCGAATATGACTTTGCAAAGTTCCTTGAGAAATCAGAAGATGTAGAGGCATTCGCTAAAATCCCTGACCAGTTTGGATTTTGTGTTCAGTACACCGACACCCTTGCCAACATTAGAAACTACTTCCCTGACTTCATTGCAGTTGCCGAAGATGGAACTAAGTGGATTGTAGAGACCAAAGGCCGTGAAGACATTGAAGTAAGACTGAAAGACAATGCCGCCATGAATTGGTGCAAGGCGGCAACCGAATTGACGAAAGAGCAATGGAGATATTTAAAAGTTCCGCAGAAAGAATTTGAACAGCTTCATCCTGATACGTTTGAGGAATTAATTGCAGGCATCAATCCGCCAACTTCAGTTGATTAAATTATTATCAGTAAGAGAAATGGCTGAAAATCAGAACATAGAATACAAATCTTCCTGGCATGACTACCATCTGAAATGGGTGTGTGGTTTTGCCAACCTGCCGGCAGGCAGGTGCAAAAGGTGGAACAATTTTTATCGGTAACAAGTAATAATTCGCAGAATGAAAAGCGGGTATATTTTGTCTCACCTGCCTACCGGCAAGGCAGGCGCAAAGACGCAAAGGCTATTGTTTGAATCTTCTTTTGTGGATTATCCAAAAATCCATGCATTTCAAACTGCGAAGGGTAAGGAGTTCTGATGTTAATAGCCACCTAAAAACAGATAACGCAGACTTACATAAAATGTAAAGATGTTGCAGAAAGTAAGTTTACATTACCAGCAATACTCAATTGGTTTATCAATCAAAAAACAAAAATTAGCCAAATGAAAATTATCATCCGCCCTGTCATCCTTACGGGATTGTTGTTGTTCAGCATCTCATGCAAACAAAATCCTGCAACCACAGAATCCACAGCAACTTCCGTTGACTCTGGTTTTGTAGCCCACCCTGTGGCTGTTCCCAAACAAGATGTAAAAGCACTTGAGACCGGACAATCCGCGCCTGACTTTAGACTACCAGACGTTTATGGAAAATTTGTTTCGCTTAAAGATTTTAGCGATGCCCAAGTTCTGGTGATTATTTTTCATTGCAACCATTGCCCCACTGCGCAGGCTTATGAAGACAGGATGATCAGTCTCACTAATGATTATAAAGACAAAGGAGTTGCTGTTGTCGCCATTATGCCCAACAGCGCGATGGGCCTTCTTCCCGAAGAATGTGGCTACACCGATTTGAACGATTCATTTGAAGAAATGAAAATCAGGTATGAACACAAGAAATATAATTTCCCTTATCTCTACGATGGCGACAATCAAGCAGTGTCCATTGCTTATGGCCCCTATGCCACACCTCATGCCTACGTATTTGATAAGGATAGAAAACTACAGTATAACGGAAGGCTGGACGCTGTTGAGAAACCCGGTGGTGCAAATTCGGAAGATGTGCGGGCCGCGGTTGATGCCCTACTCGCTGGAAAACCCGTAGAGACCCCTGTGAACAAAGTTTTTGGGTGTACTACAAAATGGGCCTGGAAAAGTGAGTATGGAAAAGTAGTGGAGGAGAAATGGAACGCTAAGCCTTCTACCCTTTCTAAACTGAGCGAACGCGGCATTAAAGAATTGGTAAAGAACCCGACCGAAAAACTCAGATTGATCAACATTTGGGCAACCTGGTGTGCGCCTTGCATAATTGAATACCCTGAGATAGTTGCGCTGCAGCGATGGTATGGTGCGAGAAATTTTGAGTTTGTGTCTCTCTCTGCCGATAACCCAGAACATATCAACAGGGCATTGGCATTTCTGGAAAAGACCCACTCGCCCGTGCAGAATTTTATTTATGATGGCAAGGATAAATATAAACTCATTGAGGCTGTTGATCCGAAATGGAACGGAGCGTTGCCTTATACATTATTAGTGGAGCCCGGAGGAAAGATTGTTTATAGCAATCAAGGTGTGGTGGATATGTTGGAACTTAAGCGGGCCATTGTGGAGCATCCCTTGATGGGAAGGTATTATTAATGATCTTCGTTATCCATAATTCTAACCAGTGCTTTCTTGATCCCATCATTATTGTTCGTATCTGTTACAAAAGTTGCACACTTTTTCACCTCATCGGGTGCGTTGCCCATGGCAATACTTGTTTTTGAAAACCTGAGCATATCCATATCATTATAATTGTCACCAATGGTGATTATTTTATTTCTGTCAATCTTATACAACTCCAACACTTTTTGGATGCCTTGCATTTTGGATGCCTTGCTGTTCGTGATCTCTAAATAAGTTGGTTTGGACTGATGGACATTCAAATCCTTCAACCAGGTATTTTTGATGTGTGCCTCAGCAGCATTTATGCTCTTTGTATTGCCTATGCCCATAATTTTATTGGGTTGGATGCCATTTCCAAAAAGTTCATTGAACACAACTTTAGTTAGAG
>JANOQB010000121.1:0-3296 GCA_031422215.1 Cytophagales bacterium
CATTGATCACTACCTCGGGCACCTCCAACACGTTTTGCAGCGTGTGCTTCGTGCTGTTGTCGCGTACCCTGCGCGATGGTGAAAAAATCAAGATGGGCGGGTTCATGCTGAACATGTTGAAGAAACTGAACGGGCTCAGGTTCACCAATCCGTTTTTGTCAATAGAACTCACAAACGCAATAGGCCGTGGCGACACGGTTCCTTGCAGATAGCCTTGCAATTTTACAACAGGTATTTCTTTTGGATCAATGATCATTGTTCACGTTTGGATAACACTCGGAACAGCGAAGTGACAAAAATAAAAATCAAAATGCCAGGCAATAAATAAACTCCGATCTTAAAATAAATTCCGGTGTGGCTGTAAACTCCCTTCGAGAAATCCAGTATGATTTTCGCCAATAGGCCACCACAGACAAGAATAAAAAGCAACATGAACACCGCTCCCAAACTTTTAGAAATCAATTTTTTACTTGCCATAGAAACAATTGATTCACTGATCACCAAAGTTGCACACACCACCACGGATACTGTCACCATCGCCCTCGGAAAGGTGCGCAGGTAAGAATACTTAAAAAGCCATAAACCAAGTTTTCCTAAAAAATTAGGATTGGTTAGGAGCAGGCTGTCAACAACAGAAAGTAGGGCAATGATGATAAAGTAAAGCAGTCGTGTCATCTGCTGAAGTTATTTGGCCGCTAAAATTTTTCCTGTGCACTCGCCAAACCCAATCCTCACGCCATCTTTTTCTGTGTGCCCTTTCATGATCACCGTGTCGCCATCTTCAAGAAACGCCCGTTCCGAACCATCGGCCATTCGCAAAGGTCGCTGGCCATTCCACGAAAGTTCTAACATGGAACCATATGAACCAGGCGATGGCCCGCTGATGGTGCCCGATGCATAGAGGTCGCCAACTTGAATGTTGCAACCGTTGGATGTGTGGTGCGCCAACTGCTGGTTGATGCTCCAATACATATACTTAAAATCAGTTCTGCTTACGGTAACAGGTTCAGATTTTTCGGGTTGGATGAATACCTCAAGCAAAATGTCAAAATTCTTTTTACCATCTGTTGCAAGGTAAGACAGCACATGCGGAAATTGCTGCGGCCCTTGAACACGAAATGGTTCCAACGCATCGAGGGCAACAATCCATGGCGACATGGTTGATCCAAAGTTTTTCCCCAGAAAAGGGCCCAACGGAACATACTCCCATTGCTGGATATCGCGTGCCGACCAATCGTTGAAAAGCACCATCCCGAAAATATGATCCTCTGCTTCATTCACGGAAACAGAAGAACCCAATTTTGTTTCAGTACACGTAACGAACGCCATCTCCAATTCAAAATCAAGTTTGCGCGAAGGACAAAAAACAGGAAGGTCTGAATCGGGATGTTTGATTTGACCTTTGGGCCGGTGGATGGGTGTGCCCGAAACCACGATGGAAGAAGCGCGGCCATGATAGCCCACCGGCAAATGTTTCCAGTTTGGCAGCAAGGCATTTTTCGGATCGCGGAACATGGAGCCTACGTTGGTGGCGTGTTCTTCGCTGCTGTAAAAATCGGTATAGTTGTAAATCTTTATCGGCAATTGCATTTCCACTTCCTTGTTGTGGATCAACGAAAGTTCGCGCGCAGTAATATTCGATTTCAATTCGATGTTGTCGTGGCGCAACAACTCAGAGATACGCTGTCTTACATCACCACACTTTTTTCTGCCGAGGGACAGAAACCCATTCAAGTAATGTTGGTTGAAAATACCCGAAGGCAAACCAAGGCCATCCAAAAAACCATTTTCGTGGAGGTAAACCAAATCAAGCACGTGATCGCCAATGGCAACGCCTGCCACAGGCGACAAATATTCCGTCTTGAAAATGCCAAAGGGCAAATTCTGGATTGGAAAATCAGAACCTTTCGGCACGTCCACCCAACTTTTTAATTTAGGATCGTTAGCGTTTATCATACAACATCAAAAATACTGCTTATTTTTCTGGCTAAGTATAGAATAAGAGTTTAGTATCCAATGTCGTTTATAGTTAAGCCGAAATGAGTAGCAACTGAACCACATTAGGACATAGAACACATAGATTTCACATAGGGTTTATTGGGTTCTATGTGTGTACTTCTATGTTTCTATCTGCCTATGTGGTTCAAATCATCTCTTAACGACATTGGTTTAGTATCTTTGACTTATGAAGAATATTAAAAAGCCAATTTATCATCTACCTATTTTGTTAGAGCAGGACGAAGATGGCGTTTATATTGTTAGTTGCCCATCGTTCAAGGGATGTCATTCTTTTGGTAAAACAATTGAAGAAGCCATGAAGAATATTCGTGAAGTTATTGAAATGTGCCTTCCGGAGAACTACCCGTAAACGAAAATAAGTTCATAGGCTTTCGGGAAATCGAATTTCAATTGGGTTAGTATTAGCAAAACAAATTTTAATTTCGGTTAAGCTTTTATAAAGATTCTTGAAAACCATACCCAGTTTGCCCACCGAGTTTGAAGAAAGAATTCATGTTGAACTCGGATCGGGGTTCAATGATTTTCTTGCAAGCCTTCAAAAACCATCTCCTGTTAGCATTCGCTTAAATCCTTACAAACCTTCTTCGATGGAGGGAGTGAGCATTCCATGGAGCAAGTATGGAAGATACTTGGGCGAAAGACCTGTGTTCACACTCGACCCATCGTTTCATGCTGGAGCTTATTACGTGCAAGAGGCAAGCTCCATGTTGTTAGAGCAGGCGATCACACAATCTTGCGATCTCACAAAACCGTTGCGCGTACTTGATCTGTGCGCGGCACCGGGCGGCAAATCCACTCACCTGTTGAGTTTATTAAATCCAAGTTCGTTGCTCGTTTCCAATGAGGTGATCCGCTCGCGCAGTTCCGTTTTATCGGAGAATATTCAAAAATGGGGACACGCCAATGTAGTGGTCACCAGCAACGACCCCGAAGACTTTCAAAAACTGGAAGGCTTCTTTGATGTGATTGTTGTCGATGCGCCTTGCTCTGGCGAAGGATTGTTTCGGAAAGACCCGGCTGCGATGAATGAATGGTCAACAGACAATGTGCAACTCTGCTCTCAGCGCCAATGCAGGATACTCACGGATGTGCTCCCGGCTTTGAAAGAAAACGGAATATTGGTTTATAGCACATGCACCTACAATGAGCAAGAGAACGAAAACAATTTGATCTGGTTGGCAAAAGAAAACGAGTTTGACTTTGTTCCTCTTGCCTTAGATAGCCAATGGGGTGTTGAAGCCATGCAAAAAGAAAATGCCCTCGGCTACCGGTGCTAT
>JANOQB010000122.1:0-3192 GCA_031422215.1 Cytophagales bacterium
GGTGCCACGGCTCCAAGTCGTGGCACCACTAAACAACTAGAAATTAGTTTGTTTAACTTTAAATATCCACCGAGCCAAACCTCCATCTCTATGTCAAGATTGTTGAGGATTATTTTTGTCTTGCAAATTTTAGCAAACACATATTTTGCTAATGGCGTTTTTGCTCAGTCACAATATCGCTTCCAGCATTACGGTGCGCAAGACGGCCTTGCTTCTGACAATGCCGCGGAAATTGCCAAAGATAGCCTGGGGTTCATCTGGATCCAGTATTACGGAGGGTTAACACGCTACGATGGTTACAATTTTAAAGTGTATCAACATGATTCGAAAGATTCTTTACGGTCTGCACTGGGCGTTACCATCTTGGGTATTCAAGCCGATTGGGCTGGAAATATCTGGATTGACCTGATGTCAGAACCCCAGTCTTTATTTACCTTGACAAAGCACGATCGCAAAACTGATGGGTTCATTAAGTACACCATGGGTTTTAAATCAGGCGGAGTACTCACGAAGAGTTTTGAGAGGGATGGCTCCGCCATATGGTTGGGCACAATCAACGGCTTATACCATTTTGATTTAAAGACACGGGAAACAAAAAATTATCTGAATCCTCATCCTGATTCGTTGATTGCCGCCAGGAGAAACTTTTTTGGAAGCATCAGCGATCGTGACTCTATTCTTTTATTAACTTCTAATCAGGGCCTTTGGCTTTTTAACAAAACAAAGAAGACCTTTTCACGACCGCCAATTAATCCCCGCGATTCCATTCAACTTTATCATTCGGGAATCGGCTCCATCTTTTTCAATCGCAATAATGACCCTGATAACGTATGGTTTGGGGTGGATAATGGGCTAACAAATCTTGATTCCAAATACAACGTTGCTCAGCGTTTTGATTTCCCAAAAAACTTTCACCCAGCTACCCGTGATCGGGACAAGGAAGGTGTTTTTTGGTTCGGGAGTGACCAGGGTGTATATCGGTATAATCCCAAGGACAGTTCATTATTTATTGTTGTTGCCGGGCCCGAACACCCACAATCACTATTGAGAAATTTGGGCCGGAATGTTACTGTGGATAGCGATCATAATGTTTGGTTGACTCAGGAAAACTTTAGCCGGATGCGCAAGGTTGATGTTCCTTTCAAAAACTTCAGCTTTCCGGAAGGAAGCGTGGGGGCTAATATACTTTACAAAGCAAGGGACAAGGAATATTTAGTCTTAAGTCAATTGGTAAGTGGAAACTCAAGTGAGCCTCTCCACGACATCATGATGGCTCCGGTTATCCCCGGTAATTTAGATTCCCTGAGATTTAAAACTCAAATGCAAGTTGAGGGCGAATCGATTATGAAATTGTGGAAGGGAGAACAAACCCTTTGGGTAACTGGGACTGGGCAAGGTACTGGAGTAATAGGATTTCCAATTGAAATTGTAACAGGAATGCCTAAGCCTTCGCCTTTGAAAGTGCTGAAGCATGATCCCAACAATCCAAACACAATTGCCCACAACAATAATCTCTCGGTTTGGGAAGCTGCGAATAAAGAGCTGTGGGTTGGCTCACACAATGCCGGTATGAGTAAGGTCAATCTTGATATTTCCTATGGTAAACCAAATTCAGTAACCAGGTTTCCGTTTGGTTCAATGGCACACGCATTTTTTCCCGCTGACGAAAACTCCTTTTGGGTGTTTAGTTGGGTAGGAATTTCCCTGTATGACAATGGAACATTAACGCCTGTTTTTAAAACGAGCCCCACTGTTCTTTTCAGGTCGCATGATGGAACTCAGTACCTGGGGGCTGTTGGTGGTCTGTATGTATCCACGAAAGAGGGCGCTCAATATCGTTTCGATCCATTGTGGACCAAAGCGGAGGTCACCGCTATTCAAGAGGATGATTTGGGTCGGTTGTGGTTAAATGCCTATCCTGGCGTGGTGTGCTACCATCCTAAGGAAAAATGGTACATTGAATTTGGTAAACCTGACGGCATTGAACATGGAGCTAGTATTGAAATGGGATGGATGCATAAGGCTGCGGATGGCACCATGATGGTACTAGATCGAGGGGGGATTACCCGCTTCGATCCTAATAAGTTGCAAATCAGCCAGTCGAAAACGAATCCTGTTCTTACCAGGCTGTTGGTGAATAATCAACTTCCTGTTGTAGCATCCACGGCAAATAGTGAAGGTGCATTTCTAATGCCAAAGGATATTTCAGTTTTAAACGAACTTGTTATTGATTATCGGCACAACAACTTCGCCATTGAATTTGCCGCTATGGAAATCATTGCCCCCGAGAAAAATTTGTACCGCCACAAACTCGAGGGTTATGATGAGGATTGGATAGAAACCGATTACAAAAACAGAACGGCTACTTATACTAATCTTCCTTCCGGATCTTACACCTTCCGTGTAAAAGCCAGCAACCATCATGGTGTTTGGAGCGACAATGAAAGAACTCTAAAAGTCATCATTCTCCCTCCGCCCTGGCGCACCTGGTGGGCATATACAGGTTACGGGTTAATGGTTGCTGGTTTACTGTACTGGGCCAGGAGCAACATTGTGCAACGGGAAAGACTCAAAGCCAATCTAAGCCTTGCCAAAGTAGAGCAAGAAAAAGAACACTTTGAATTAGAAAAAGCCAAAGAGGTTGATAAAGTCAAGACATCGTTCTTCACCAACATCAGTCACGAGTTCCGCACACCACTTACGCTGATCAAGGGGCCGGTCCAAAACATTATAGACCAGTTTGTCAACGGCCAGAAAGATTTTGATAGAGTTAAAATTGTTGACCAACTCAAGCTTGTCCAACGCAATTCCGATCTTCTTCTCAAACTCATCAACCAACTTTTGGATTTAGCGAAGCTGGAGGCTGGAAGTTTGAAAGTGGAAAAAACGGAGGGCGATTTGTATTCACATGTTCGCGCTATAGCCAGTTCATTCAGTTCGTTTGCTTCACAGAAAAATGTTTCGGTTCAGGTGAATGTGCCATCAGAAAGTTGTTCGGCTTTGTTTGATAAAGACAAGCTTGAAACTATCCTCATTAATCTGATTAATAATGCGATTAAGTTTACAAGTGCTGGGGGGTCAGTAACTGTGCGTACCTCCGTTGCTAATGACTCCTTATCCCTTTCGGTAAAAGACACCGGCATCGGCATTCCTCCTTCTCACCAATCCAAAATCTTCGAACGCTTCCATCAA
>JANOQB010000123.1:0-3238 GCA_031422215.1 Cytophagales bacterium
ATTGGTGTTGGCCGAAATGCCGAGGTTAGAAAGTTTGAGCGAGTCGGCCAGAAAGTTATACGATGCAGATACCGAGAGCGTATTGAAAAGGGCAATCTTCCTGTCCACGGTATCTTTTTCGCTGCGCACTTTCAATTCAATATTGTTATTGAGGCCCATGTTTATGGAACCACTTTTGCCTGCGCCTACCGTGCCATAGACAAAATTTTCATGCCTTGCTTTCAACTCCACCCTTTCGAGGCCAGTGCCGTCTTTCACCGTAAAGCGTTGGTAAAAATCATAAACAGGATCACCAAAGTCAGGTTGAAAGCTATAGCCCACCGAAGGATTGATCACATGGCGTATCGCCCTCAACTTTGCTTTCGGGTTTTTGGAATTATACATTCCGTAAATGCGGGTGGTAAGGCTCGCGCCTCCCGAATAATTGAACACGCGATTGAATTGTTTTATGGTGTCGGCAACAAAAATCTTCGTCCCTTCATTATAATTCCAATTCAATTTTTCGAAATACCAACGCTCGTCATAACTCAAACTAGGGCTCACCGTAAAAAATTTTAGAAATTTGAAAGATGTGCTAAGCGGTATGCTGTGGCGGATGCCTTTGCGCGAATTTTTAAAGAACGTGGCCAAGTTTTCGAATGTAAATGGAGCAATGCTGTCACGTTGCACATCCTTGCCAATCCTGCCAAGGTTGTTGGTAAGTTGGTTGGTGCCGTTCATGGAGTAACTAAAATTTATGTTTTGAAGGAACATGCTGTTCTCCACATTTTTGAATGGATAAATATTGTTCATGTTGAAACTTACATCGGGCATGGGCAGATCTACTTCCTTGGTGCTCAAATCCTGGTTGTGGCGCAAGTTCACACCCATGCTGAACGGTGTGCCAGCAAATGTTTTACTGTAGTTGACACTGGAACTTAATTTCTGCGTGGTGTTGTCGATACGTGACGATTGGAAATTTGAATTGAGGCCCAGAAAATTGTTGTTGTTGAACGAGGAGCTTGCTGCGCTCACAGAAGCAGAAAACCGGCCCGTGCCTTTGGTTTGTGGCGAGTGGCTCCAGGTAAGTTGAAAATCTTTTGATTTGGTGGGCGCTTCAATTTTTTCGTTGCTGATGTTGTTGGTGAAAGTGAAATTAAAGGCACCAGAGTATTTATAAAGCTTATTGTAGTTTGAACTTGCATTGATGGCACTTCCCCCTTTCGAAAAAATATCGGCAGTGAGCGTGAGCTTTACATATTCATTGATGTCGAAGAAATAGCCGCCCCGCCTTAGAAAAAATCCCCGCCTTCGTTCTTCCCCATACGAGGGCACCAAAATTCCCGATGCACTTTTTTTGGGTGACGGAAAAATTCCAAAGGCGAAACCCAAGGGAGTGGGCACTCCATTGAACTCCATATAAAATGGGCCCGACACCATCTTGTCGCCAGGAATGGCTTTTACTTTTTTTGAAATTATCCGGAAGTGAGGCTCGGCCAGGTCGCAAGTAGTGTATGCATTGCCAATGGTGAAGAGTTCATTCTTGTCATTTTTATACACTAAGTCGCCATGCAAAAAACCATCTCCCTGTTTGGTCACGACTTCCGATATACGTGCTTTTTTGTTTTTGAAATTATAGACCATGTCCTTAGTCTCATATTTCTCGCTTCCATTTATGAAAATAGGGTAGCCATACATGCGGCCCAAAGAATCTTTTCTGCTTTTGGCCGATATGGTTGAGTTTTCATAATCGATCACAATCTCTTCGGCTTGCAACTCGATGATTCCATACTTTACAATGGCACCTCCGTAAAGCCACATCATTTTTTTGTCCAGGTTGGAGATAATCGAATCGGTGGCCGAGTATGTGATAGTGGTTTCAATGTCACTTTTAGGTCGTGCCTTCAGCGAGTCGGCCTTGGCAACAGTTAAGGTATCCTTTTTGTTAGTGACAGTATCCGGCTTTACCGGTAGCATACCGGCAGGGGTGCGCAGGGGCCTTTCTACTTGGCCGTATGCACCCGTGGCAAGGCCAATAAACGTTAACAAAAAAATGAAAAGGCAACGCAACACAATAAATGAAACTCCCGGTTTGATTTTCAGGGGTTTAGCTTTTAGTGAAAAATTCACAACTTTACGCAAAGTTATTGCAAATACTTCAGACATCGGTAAGACAGTGAAGAATATCAAAACGAAACTCATCTTGTTAGCAATAACCTTGCTAAATTTTTCTGGCACAAGCCCTTCCCCCGATACCAAGGTGGACGTAGTAGTAATTGATGCGGGCCATGGTGGCCACGATCCAGGAACTTCGGGCAAATCCTTAAAGGAAAAAGATGTGGTACTTAAAATTGCCTTAAAACTGGGCAAGCATATTAAGGCAAACTTTCCTGGTGTTAAAGTACTTTACACCCGCAAAACAGATAAGTATATCGAGTTTCAGGATCGGGCCGATGTTGCCAATAAAAATCAAGCAGATTTGTTTATCAGCATTCACGCCAATTCAATTGTAGGAGCCAACGCCTATGGAACAGAAACTTATGTGATGGGCTTGCACAAGGATAAGAGTAAATTTGAAGTTGCCAA
Source organism: Cytophagales bacterium (assembly GCA_031422215.1). Taxonomy (GTDB): domain Bacteria; phylum Bacteroidota; class Bacteroidia; order Cytophagales; family Cyclobacteriaceae; genus ELB16-189. Next base: position 2,566 of record JANOQB010000123.1, read on the forward strand.
ACGGTAAAATTCAGTGATCTTAATGGATGAAAAATACAAAGAGAAATACGAAGTGTTTGATCCTAAAAGCCCCGAGTCGTATATTTTGTTTTCATTGAATCAAAGTGCGTATCAGGAAAATAGTTTGAGGTTTGCCCAGAAGGTGGAAGACCAATTTAAAAATCGGGTGGGGCGTTCAAGCAGAGGGGTAAAGCAGGCCGGCTTTTTAGTGCTGTGGATGACCACCATGCCAAGTGCATTGGTGGAAACGGGATTTTTGTCGAATGCAAAAGAAGAAAAATTTTTGGGCACAGATGCCGGACAGGATTTGATAGCCTCGGGAATCTACCGTGCCTTTAAAGAATATAAAACTGAAATTGAATCGATAAACTGACACCGTGTGAAAAATAAAGAATTTGTTGTTGGGTTGTTTGTGGCTTCGGCCTTGGTCTTGTTGTACCTCGGCTTTAATTATTTGAAAGGAATAGATTTCTTTTCCTCCACATATAAATATTATGCGGTGTATGAAAACATCGACAAGCTTGCCGTATCCAACCCAATCCTTGTCAATGGCTTTGCCGTGGGCCGGGTGAGTAAAATAAAAATCATGCAAAACAAGCAGAATAAAATCTTGGTAGAGTTAGATATAGATTCGGAAGTGATATTGGGCGATTCCACCAAAGCCATTCTCAAC
>JANOQB010000124.1:0-4213 GCA_031422215.1 Cytophagales bacterium
CACCGCGATCAGGTAGTCCGCCAGCAAAATAAGAATATCGCTAAACACCACCGCCCGGGTGCTGGCTTTGCCTAGCTCCACGCTGCCGCCCGTCACGAAATAACCCTGGTAGCACGAAACCGAAGTCAGGATAAATGCAAACACAAAGGCAATCAAGGCTATGCTGGCCAATGTACCAAACACCACGGCAGTTATCCTTGCCCTTTTTATATTCGCATCCATACCATTATTTTTTATTCTTCAATGCTTTAATTTGTTCTTCGGCAATCACTCGCTGTGCCATGGCTTCAACCTGCGCTATCTGAGCCATCTTTTGAAACTCGCTTGCTTTAAGTTGTTGTTCTGCGGCCAGTTTTTCCAACAGTTTCTTTTCATCGATACAGATAGAAACCGTCTCCTCCATCTTGGTCTTTTGTGAATATCCGTAGTAGAGCGACCCAACCGAAACGAATGATAAAATTCCAATCAATATGTTTTTCATAAGGATAAAAGTTAAGATCAATACTAAATTACTAAGTAGCTACCTGATTTTATTCATTGGACACTAAACACTTAATTTTGAACCACATAGAAAGATAGACACATAGGAATAACCACATAGAAAAAAATGTAAATGTTGAAGTGTAAATCAAAATTGCATTGTGTTTTTTATTCATCTGGAAGCAAAGAAAACAAACTGTTTACAAGAGTCCTTTGACCGTACTTAAAAATATTGACACAGTGAAAATTTATAAGGATACCTTTGGGTTTCTGCAGCATTTGCATGTAGGATAGTAAAACCGCATCGTGTATTGGCAACAAGCCTTCTTGCGCTTTCAGCTCCACACAAAGTATATCCTCAACCAGTACATCTAATCTCAATTCAATATCCAACTCTAAGCCTTTGTATTCAAGTGGTGCCCAAACTTGACTTTGATATACTATCCCCCGTAATTGCAATTCTTTTAAAAAGCATCTTTCATATACACTCTCCAACAGACCAGGGCCAACCTGCTTATGAACCTCTATTGCACACCCAATAACCTTATAGGTAAGTTCATCTAAGTATTTTTTAGTCATCTGCATCTGTATATATTCCTGAAACGGTATTGATGCCCTCGATCCTATGTGTGTATTTCTATGTGCCTTATGCTTCTATGTGGTTCAATACGAGGATCATGGAGCAAACCATTTTTAATACGATTAGCTCTCTGGGTCTTAGTATGTTTTAGATTTCCTTTTTTTGCGTTTGCTTTTTTTTGTTTCTTCTACTACATCTGGTTTTATCTCCAAAGATTTCACTTTCTCATTAAGCGATGCCACTTCATTTTCAAGCCTTGCTATTTCTGCTTTGTACGATAACGCATCTTCGCTGTTGAGTTTACTCTTCAATTGCATGATCCGCTGATACGATTCATCGATCCGGTCGGGTTTGATCTGACCATTCGCCACCATACTTTTTATAATGCCATGAACTACATCCACCGTGCGGACATCACTGCCCTGAATGTTGTTGGAGAAACACATCACGTCAACACCAGCGTTGATGGCCAGCCGGATGGTTTCTTCCAACCCATAATTTTTTGAAATGGCGTGCATTTGCATATCGTCCGAAAAAACAACACCGTTGTAGCCAAGCCGCTTGCGCAAAATACCATCGAGAATATCTTTTGATAAAGTTCCTGGGTAGCCCGTTGCATCTAAGTTTTTATTTACAATGTGGGATGTCATCACGCCATCTACATAACCAGAATCGATCAACACTTTATAAGGTTTCAACTCGCGCTCGCTCCAGGTGTTGGTAACATCGGCCACGCCAAAGTGCGTGTCGTCCTTGGAGCTTCCGTGGCCGGGAAAATGTTTTAGCGAAGTGATCACACCATATTTGCGATGTTGTTTGATTACTTCTTTCGCCATCATGATCACCGTGTCTTCGCTATTGGAATACGACCGCTCGGGTTTTGCGATCACCGTGTTTTCTTTATTGACTGCCAAATCCACCGTGGGTGCAAAATTTACATTGAAGCCCAGGCCTGCCAACGTTGCCGCAGTGGCATCGGCATAAAAACGAACTGAATCCAACGACCCATATTTCCCTATGGCAGCTGCCGTTATGGAGCGGGTGAACCCATATTTTTCTTTCAAGCGGTTTACTTTTCCTCCCTCCTGATCAATGCAAATGAACAATGGAATGGGTGCTGCATTCTGATAAGTCCATGTCATTTTTTTTACGCTGGCAAATGCGTTGGGCCGGTTGGGAATATTTTTTTCAAAGAAAATCAACGCCCCCACTTTTCCTCTCCTTACTTCATCCAACACTTTTTCATCCAACTCAGATTTGGGCACACCAATCAATATCATCTGGCCTATTTTCACATCGAGGGAAACGGGGGCTTGGCCAAATGAATAATTCATAATGAAAAATAAAACAAAAACGACTCCTGCTCTTTTCATAGTTCAAGAAATTTAAAAACGTTGGTGGATGGTAAATAAAATTTTTTCCATGCGCTTGCGCACTTCGCTGGTGGGCACAATATAATTATTATTCATCATGCTAAAGATAAGTACCCGGCCCTCTCGGGTAAGTACATAACCGCTGAGTGTATGGTTGTTGCTCAGGGTGCCCGTCTTGCCATATACATAAGGTTCTTTGTCTTTGTAAAGATTTTTGAGCGTACCATTCTTTCCGCCTGTTGCGAGCAACGGAAACAATCGCTGTTGCGGAACCTCCTGATAAATCTTGTCCCACAATTTTACTATGGATCGTGGCGTAAATAAATTATACCGCGAAAGGCCGGAGCCATCCACCCATTGAAGTTCATCGGGCAGGTCGGAGAGAAAATTTTTCTTTGCGTATTCAATCGCGATCTCAGGCTTTAGCGTGTCGCTGATGATGGCACATTGCAACAGCAATTGCTCGGCAATAAAATTGTCGCTGTCGTGCATCACGCGCAACAAACTATCCACGGGGACAGACCTAAAAACTTTTGCGTCAATAGGCACAGGCATAGTAATCAATTCCACTTTTCTTTTGAGTGTATCGCTCAACAACTCCACCACCAGATCATCGTTGTACCGGAACGGTATGCTCCACGCTGCCCTTTTTTTGTTACCCGAATAATACGTTAATTGGTTGGAGTCCACATCGCGCAAAATCATTTCATCTCCCCGAGGCTCATTGGCTGCCGCAAAGTGCAATTGAAAATAGGAAGGCTTGAAATAGAACCGGTTAGAATCCTTTTGGATATTGATCAGGTTTCCATAAATAGGCAATGAGGACCGCTCTGCCGAATAGTAATAAGGATAATCGTCCCATGCCCAGCCTGGCCCTAATGTTTCGGTTTGAAAATTGGACGTGGAGAGAAATAATTTTCCGGGCGTGTTGTTTAAAAAATCAAAGAGCCTTCGGTTGTCAAAAACATTGGCATACAAAAATGAAGCATCGCCAGTGCCCCAAAAAATCAAGGAGTCTCCTTTATGTATGTACTTAACTGCTAGGGCTGAGTCGCCCAGGATTTTGAGTGCTGTGTAAAAAGTAAAAATCTTGGTGTTGGAGGCCGGTGTGTAATATCGGTCGGACTGATGTTCAATAAGATTTTTTTTTGAAATCGGATCGAACAGCAAAAAACCTGTGTGGTCTTTTAATTCTTTTTCAAGGCGAACAACTTCTTTGCGGATGTGGTGTTTGGGCGAGCAGGCAAATGCTGCCATAAAAAGTACACACCCAAAAACAGTCAGCCTCATGGGTCAAGATAAATACCGCTCTTTCAAAATATTGCAATGATGCGTTTCGTGGCCCGCGATTATAAAGCCCAACGCTATCACCGACAATTCATTTTTATTGGCAGTGCCTTTTCGTATCAGCATTTCGGGAGTAAAACTTTCGAATAAATCTATGGTTGCCGACCTGAGGTGGGCTATTTCGGCAGCAATTTTTTGCAAACTGCGACCTGATGCATTGGCTTGGGTACCGTAGTCTTTTTCTTCAAATCCCGCCAAGGGTGTTTTGTCGTTTCTTGCAAAGCGCAAAGCCCGGTACGAGAATATCCGCTCGCCATCAATCATGTGGCAAAGCACTTCGCGCACACTCCACTTGCCGGGTTCATACCTAAAGTCAGACTTTTCTTCTGCGATAGAATGCACTAACTCCAAACAGCGATGACCAGAAATGCGCAGGGCCTGAAGCAAATCTGTTTCTTCAATTTGCTTGACGTAGTTTTTATAAAAAGGAGGA
>JANOQB010000125.1:0-1649 GCA_031422215.1 Cytophagales bacterium
GGCCTATCGGTTCTTCGGAGGTAAAGAAATACCTATAAAATCAGATCCTCTTTGCAGGGGAATCTTTCTTTACTTCTTTCTTGCTGTATGTAGGGCAGGTGTATTGGCTGCATGATGTTAAAAAACAAACAAGTGCAACGAAAGCGAGCATTTTCTTCATAGCTATAGATTTTGTTGAACACAAAGTTATCAATCTTTCAAATCCCTCCAAATTTTGGCTTTGAAACTTTGAGTTGCGTTTTACTGCCCCATCGCTACCCGATCAGCAAGTTGCATCCCCTTATATCGCTGTTGTCCATCCGCCCAAGCACTTCAAAGCAACCGTTGCCGTGCAACAACCCAATGTCCTGCGTTTCGATAAAAGCGCAGGAATGAAAATTGGCCAAGTCTATTATGTTCAGGCAGCCTGTTTTTTCGCTTGCAAGAATCTCAAAAGGATCGTTTATGCTGCGGATCAATATTTTCATTTCAGCTGGGCATTGATATTGGCCTAATCCCATCGAGTAGGCCTGCGACATCAATTCGGTCATACCATATTCGGAAAAAACAACCGCCACATTAAACCGCTTGCACAAGTACTCATGCAGTTCTTCTCTTATCCATTCTTTCCTCCGGCCCTTCATGCCACCCGTTTCAAAAATAATGCAGTGGCTCAAATCCAATTCAAATTTTTCAGCCAGGTCCAGCAGGGCAAAGGAAACACCCCACAAAATCACCTTTCGTCCATCGTTTTTTAGTTTGATAATTTTATCCACCAATTCTTCTGTGTTGTGCAAATAAAACCCTGAGTGAACAGACCCGCTGCGGGCAATAAAATGATCCATCATCTCAATCAAAGAAGAACCCCTTCTTTCGAGATACGAGGGCAGCAATGCCAAAAAGTGAAAACTCTCAGCACTCCCAAAAAAATGGTTGAAAATATTTTCGGAATGGGCGCGATAAAAATCCAGATCAGGCACCAGATGCCGGCTTGAAATGCTTCCCGTAGTGCCGCTGCTCAAAAACTCCGCTTGCACGGGCCATTCGCCAGTTTTTATCAAGTGGGTTTTAAAAAAACCGATCGGCAAAAAGGGAATTTGGTCAATACGCGAAATTTTGGCGGTGTTGTGCTTTAGGCACGCCAAATAATCGCGGTAAACCGGATTTTTTTTCGATTGAAAATGAAATAGTTGGAGCGCAATATCCTCAAAGTTGCTTTCGTTAATCTTTTTTAAAGAGTGAACAAAACTTTTGAATGTCTCCAAGTGTTGATTAATTTACAGATCGATAAAGGTAGAAAATGCAAGTGATACAGAGATTTTGTCTTTTCGCAATTATTTTGACAGGAGCCAGCGCCTGCTTCAACCCACCGGATTTTCCGGTTACACCACAAATTGAGTTTGAGAGTATCCGCTACAAAGAAGTAGGCACCGGGTCGGATGCGAAATTTGACTCCCTCATCCTCACTGTGTCCTTTAAAGATGGTGACGGAGACCTCGGCCTGGCCGCAGACGAAACAGGCTGCGTTTCGGAAGACATCTGCTACAACAATAAATTCTATTTCATAAAGGCCAACAAAAAACCAGTAAACTATAAAGATAAAAGGACCGACCCCAACTTTAGTTCTTTGCCTGCTTTTATTAAACCATTCAATTGCACTAACTGGGAAG
>JANOQB010000126.1:0-5156 GCA_031422215.1 Cytophagales bacterium
AAGGCCGAACTATTCCACAACATTCAGGGTAGAACCATTTAAGTAGAACTCAAAACCTTACACGTATGCAAGACACCACAAAAATTTTCAAACCCTACATTGCCCCCGAGCAAAACATTGCCGAGTTCACTGTCAAGTCGGTAGTGTTCGGTGCTTTGTTCGGCATTCTTTTCGGATGTTCAACTGTATATCTCGCATTGAAAGCGGGCCTCACTGTTTCGGCTTCCATACCGATCGCGGTGATTGCCATCACGCTGGGAAGAAAATTTTTAAAGACCACCATCCTTGAAAACAATATTATCCAAACCGCAGGCTCTGCTGGCGAATCCATTGCAGCCGGTGTGGTGTTCACGCTGCCAGGCTTTTTGTTTTTATCGCCCGGTGAAAACGGAACGAGTGTGGGCGAGAGCTACTTCAACTACCTCACCATTTTAATCCTTGCTGCATTTGGTGGAATGTTGGGCACGCTGATGATGATCCCGCTAAGGAGATCGCTCATCGTAAAAGAGCATGGAACACTTCCATACCCAGAAGGCACCGCGTGTGCTTCGGTGTTGCAGGCGGGCGAGAAGGGTGGAGTGTTTGCACAAACGGCTTTCATTGGCATGGGCGTGGCGATGGGTTATGCCATCCTTCAAAAAGTTTTTCATGTGATTTCCGAGGCACCCGCTTATGTAACGAGCCAGGCCAATAAGTTCTGGCCCTCGGCTACGGTGAACGGTGAGATCACTCCCGAATACATGGGTGTTGGGTATATCATCGGCCCGAAAATAGGAGGGGTGTTGGTGGCTGGTTCGGTGCTGGCTTGGTGGGCGTTGATACCATTGCTGAGCACACTGATGGACCACACTATCATTGCAACACAGTTAGTAAAACTTGGATACCTCGCAGACATCAACACAGCCGGAGGAAGGGGAGGATGGGACCCAGTAGCAAAAACTTTTGCCAACCCATCACCCGCTATTTACTTCGCCTACATCCGGCAGATCGGGGCGGGCGCAGTGGCAGCCGGTGGATTTATCACACTTATGAAAACGATGCCTACCATCATCAGCTCGTTCCGCGAAAGCGTGGCTTCCCTAAAAGAAAAAAGTGAAACAAGCATTGCTCGCACCGACCGCGATCTGTCTTTCAAAGTTGTGATCATCGGAAGTTTGGTTTTAGTGGCTCTCATTGCGCTATTGCCCAACCAGGTAATTCCCGGTGAAAATATTTTACAGAAGTTATTGATCGGTATCCTTATCATCATATTCGGTTTCTTTTTCGTAACGGTGGCCAGCCGCATTGTAGGTTTGGTGGGATCGAGCAACAGTCCTATTTCGGGTATGACCATCGCCACCCTTATGGGCACGTGTTTGATTTTCACTGCCGTGGGATGGAGCGGAAAATTGTATGAGCCGCTCGCCTTGGTAGTGGGAGGTATGATTTGCATTGCCGCTGCCAACGCAGGGGCCACATCGCAAGATTTGAAAACAGGTTATATCATTGGGGCCACTCCACGCTATCAACAACTCGCTTTGTTCATTGGTGCGATCGTATCATCGATAGCCATTGGTATTGTGGTGAAAGTATTGGATACGCCTACGGCAGATATGGCCGCGCAGGGAATCACCCATGCGATTGGAAGCGAACGGTACTCTGCTCCACAAGCAACATTGATGGCCACGCTGGCAAAAGGTATTTTATCTTACAACTTAGATTGGCAGTTTGTGATGGTAGGAGTTTTTATTGCCGTGATGATAGAACTGTGCGGAATAAAAGCATTGGCATTTGCCATTGGGCTTTATCTTCCTTTATCAACCACGCTTCCTATTTTTATTGGAGGTGCCATCAAAGGTGTGATCGACTGGCGGGCCGAGAAAAAAGGCGAAGTAAAACAAGATGAAGAATTGGGCAGGGGAAGTTTGTTTGCAACAGGTTTGATTGCTGGTGGAGCATTGGCCGGTGTGGTGGTGGCGTTGCTATCTGTGAATGATAACATATTTGAAGGACTGAAGAAAGTCAGCGCTGAGCATGGCTTGACCGAGATGCTTGGAGCAAATGGTTACAGCATACTTGGAGTGCTTTGCTTTGCCGCGATGGGGCTTATGTTATACCGTATCGGAATAAAGAAGGAAGCGGATCAGTAAGTCATTGGTGTTCCGCATAAATATAATTCAAAGATATTTTCCTACTGAAACTTCGTGCCTGCCTGGCTGGTAGGCAGGGTTACTAAAGCACAAAGAAATCACGAAGTGCGTAAGCCAATCTAATATAGAGAACTCTTTATCTCTCGCAGTTTGAAATACATGGATGTTTGCCTTGCACTTTCGCGCCTGCCTTGCCAGCCCGCCTCCCCAAGTTGTACGGAGGGCAGGTAGGCAGGTTCATGTTTTGCATTTTTAAATTATGCAGTCTTCCAAAAGAGAGTGCGACATTCATTCGGTACTTATCTCTTGATCGCATTTAACCCTCATTGTATAGACTTAACAAAGTAGGACTAAGCTCAGTGCGGCTAAATTACTGAGCCACGTCTGAATATATCTACCATTTTTATAGAAGGCAAGGGAGTTCACAAACTGAGAGTTTTTTTCCTCACCCTTGATCAACATTTCCCCAACCTATTTCTGTGCTAAGGCATTGGCATACTGCAAAGTGGCATTGTAGGATGGCATGTAATTATCAAAGCCTTTAGCAGCTGCCCATGTCGGGTGGCGGAAAAAAAATAAAATTATGGGTATAATAATGATGATGATCGTTGCCTTGATGGCAGGCCTATCCGTAGGCGTGCCTCCTGCTAATTCAGAATCCAGAGAGTCAAGTTGATAGGCACTTGCCAGAACCTTGTTTGAATATTCTTTGGGCATTCAAAAAGTGATGCGACCAATAATTTATAACATGGACGCAGGGCAATGCAAATTTTCTCCACATCACTATAAGGATTGAAATTTCTGCCCAACGCAAAGGTCGATTGACAGAAGCAATCTTACACTTCGGAGGAAAGTTTTTTATAAAAGCATAAGGACTCACCTTGTTTAATTCTCTTAAATATGAAAGCCAGCCTACTTTTATTTTTCTTTTTCTCCCTTCATTTTTTCACTCATGCGCAATCAATTCTTGTCCCTTTTGGATCTTCATGGAAATATCTCGATAACGGTTCCAACCAGGGCACAGCGTGGTCGGGCAGTGCTTTTATTGATACATCGTGGGCGAGTGGCTTGGCAGAATTGGGTTATGGAGACAGCCCCGTCACCATTTTGAGCTTTGGGCCCAGCTCCAGCAATAAATACATCACTTATTATTTTCGCAAGCAGGTGAACCTGGTTAACAAATCATCTTACTCGGCCATTACTATGAAAATCAGGCGCGATGATGGCGCGATCGTTTACGTGAATGGTGTAGAAATGTACAGGAGCAATCTTCCAGCCGGAACAATAACCAATACCACACTGGCAGCCAATGCAACCGATGGCGGGGCTATAGTTCAAACGGCAACTTTCCCAATTTCCGCTTTTGTGGAGGGCATCAATACCATTGCCGTGGAGATTCATCAAACTTTGGCCTCCAGCTCGGATGTAACATTTGATTTAGAACTTGTGACAGTAGCGGGCACAGCCAACCTGTTGCCAACGGCCAACGCTGGTTCCGACAAGGCGATCACTCTTCCAACCAGCAGCGTTACCGTTTCCGGATCGGGATCGGATATAGATGGAACTATTGCCAGCTATGCATGGGCGTGGGTGAGTGGCCCTGCGGCAGGCACTATTGCTTCTCCATCTGCCGCTTCAACTTTAATCACCAAGCTGAGCATTGCGGGAACATATGTTTACCGATTAACCGTAACGGACAACAGTGGCGCAACCGCAGTGGACAATGTAAATGTTGTGGTGAGCCCTGCTACTTCAGGTTCACCAACCTTGATAGCGTTTGGTTCTTCCTGGAAATATCTTGATAATGGCTCGAACCAAGGCACCGCGTGGTCAGCCAGTTCATTCAATGATTCATCATGGCCATCGGGCTTATCCGAATTAGGGTATGGCGATAGCCCTGTAACCACTCTCAGCTTCGGACCCAGTACAACCAACAAATACATCACGTATTATTTTCGCAAGCAAGTGGATATCTCCAGCCCATCATCTTATTCAGGTGTCTCCTTAAAAATCAGGCGCGATGATGGTGCGATAGTTTATGTGAATGGAGTAGAAATGTATAGGAGCAACCTTGCCGTAGGAGCAATAACCAATACCACCCTGGCAGCAAACGCTGCTGATGATGGAGCAACTATTCAAACAGCAACATTCCCTGTTTCCGCTTTTGTTGACGGAACCAATACCATTGCCGTGGAGATACACCAGGCCGTGGCCTCAAGCTCTGATCTTACATTCGATATGGAACTTATGACACAAAGTGCCACCATCCCAGTATTGCTACGTGGCCCTTATCTTCAAATGGCCAATGGCACAAGTGTTACTTTAAGATGGCGTACCAATATCGCATCGGACTCAAAAATAGAAGTGGGCACGGTGCACGGAACCTATAACGCATCGGCAACCAACGCCACATCAACCACCGAGCACGAAGTAAGGATCACAGGCCTTACCTCCGACAAAAAATACTTTTATCGCTTTGGAAGCAGCACGTTGGCATTGCAAGCAGGCACATCAAATTATTTCAACACTGCGCCTCCTGCCACCACGGCCCGAAAAATACGTGTGGCTGTCTTTGGCGATTGTGGCCAAAACAGTAGTGTTCAAACAACTACGCTTGCAGCCTATCAAAATTATGTGGCAGCCAACCCCGGAGAATTGATGCTGTTGCTGGGCGACAACGCTTATAATGCAGGCACTGATGCCGAATACCAAAGTGGTTTTTTCAATGTATATGATGGTAATATTATAAAGAACCACATATTGATTCCGGCCCCGGGCAATCACGATTATGCCAATAATTCGGACAGGCAAATAGATAAAAAGGTGCCCTACTACGACATCTTTACTATGCCCAAAGCAGGAGAAAGCGGTGGTGTACCTTCTGCGACAGAATCATACTACTCATTTGATTGGGGGAATATACATTTCTTGAGCCTTGACTCGTATGGAAAGGAAACAGCAAGTAATCTCAGGTTGTATGACACGTTAAGTCCTCAGGTAGAGTGGATAAAAAAAGATTTGCAAGCC
>JANOQB010000127.1:0-3977 GCA_031422215.1 Cytophagales bacterium
TCCAAAAGATCCACGCGTAATGCAGGGTTTGGAAAAATCGTATGGCGAGGCCGCCTTTAGTGTGCGCCTTGATGCCTACTATTGGAAAGGCGAAAAACTAAGTTTGATATTTAAAGGTGACGGCAAAAAAATCCACCTCAAATATAAATCAGGCCCCATGCTTAGGATGATGCATCAGGATAAAAACAAAAAGGTGGAAACAGTGGCCAATGAATTTTAGTTGGCTGCTATCTCCGTAATAAGTAGCAAGGCTATAAACGGGAATATTTGCAAGATTCCAAGGCCGTTTCATGGAAAATTCTTTTTAGCAGAGTGCTACCCGTTATATGGGTGATATTTTCTATTGCAGAAAGATTGTCATTAACGTTTGCGCTTCTGTAGTGGAGATCATTTGAAAACGATTTGTCCCAAATCCAAACGTGCAACGAAGATATAACCTTATATGCGTTCGTTTTTATTCCTCTACTTTTGTAGTCAATCTTTAAAATGTTGTTATTAGAGTTTTTGAAAAATAGATGTCCGTTTAATGGAACAGTAGCATTATGGTCTTTCCTGCTTGTAAAGATGGCGAAACCCATTTTTCATTTTCGTTACCTGTTACTTTATAAACTTCGCACGATTGTGTGGTAGAAGAATTGGTAAGTGTCACCGAAAAACTTGGGTGTGTCAAGCCTCTCCAAATACGAAATTCTCCTTTTGCTGGCAATTCCATCGTGCCTGATTTTGGTTGAATGGTAGCCATAGTGCCTGTTGTTTTACACGAAAAAGTCCAAATACTAATTGTCTCATTTTTTATATTTTATTGTTTATCGATTCTGTCCTAATATTTGTATAAACTGAAAGTGTCAAATTATGATTTAACGCTAAGTTTTCGAGTTTAAACACTTGGGTGCTTGGAATGTTTAGGAAATGTTAATTGAAGTTTGAATTATTATCATGCGGATGGTTGATAACAACAACAAAAAACACTCACATCCCCATCATCACAAACGCTCCCCAATAATAGGGCTCTTTATATTTTGTCATCAGTTGCAATTGTGCTTGCTTAAATGCTTTGGCCTTGCTGCCGCCTTTGGCCAGGTTGGTGTAGAAGTTGGTCATCAGTGCTTGCGTGGCCGCATCGTCCACTTTCCATAAGCTCATCACCATGGCTTTTGCACCGGCCACCAAAAATGAGCGTTGCAGGCCATACACGCCTTCGCCCGCGCGCACATCGCCAAGTCCGGTTTCGCAGGCGCTTAAAATTATCAAGTCGGTGCCATCGAGCGACAAGTTCATTGCTTCATACGCAGTGAGCACACCGTTATCGTTACTTTCTAAGTTTGGCATCACCTCGCCTTTGATGGTTGGCGATGCGCCCGCCAGCAAAAGGCCGGAGCGCAGCAGCGGATTGTTCTTCGCATTTTCCTGGTGCACTCCTATTGTTTCTTCCTCCACATCGGCCTGAAAATATCCATGCGTGGCTATGTGCACAAGGGCCTGGCCCTTCATTGTTTTGATGATGGCTTCGGTGGCAGTCTTTTGCAAATACGGTGTGGTCTGGTATCCACCCGCCTTCAAAATTTTTGCAATGTTTTCAATTTCTGTTTTTGTTCCCGGCAAGGCCGCCACGGCATCGCCACCATAATCGGGGAAACCCAATAAGAAAGCATTCTTTTTTGCGGCCACAGGCTTTTGGTTTTTTAGCGCGATCACATCTTTGGAGTTGCCCACCAGCACAATGTCGTAGCGGTTGAGCAAATAATCTCCGCCCGTTTTCTTCAACGTGTTTAAACTGATCTGGTTATACACACCATCGGCAGAAATGTAAAGCGTTTTCTTTCCCGCCAGGGCAGGCTCGATGCGCGCCCAAAACTGATCGTACGAATGTGGGTCGGCCGATTTTTGCTGAATGGAGTTTCTGAAAAACTTGGCATAGCGCGTTTCCAATTGATTGCCATTGTCGAGCACGACCAACGCAGGCGAGGTGGCTCCTTTGGTGAGGATCAAGGCTGCATATTTTGAATCGGCAGTAAAATCTTTGTCGAATGCGCGTATGCGAATAAATTCTATCGCAGCCTCCTGGTCGCCAAGCACAGCAGCCACCTGGCCAAAGGTTTGCAACCCGGCTGAGTAGCCTTGCGAAAAATCGGACGACCGTTGTGAAAGGGAACGCTCCATATCGTTGGCCTCTTTCTCCAACCAGGCCAAATCAATTTTCTGTTCCGTCAGGTCTTCTTTGGCAAGGGAATAGTAGCGGGCCAATGTCTCTTTCTTGTCGAGCCAGGCCACGTAGTCTTTTATCAACTCATTGTTGCCACTGGCAAAAATTGCCTTCTTGATTTTATTGGTGGAGTTGAGAAGCAGTCCTTTGGTGGCCATCTGATAGTTGTACAGGGTTTGCACTATGGCAGGATTGGTTGCGTTTGCTTCCAAACAATAATTATAGAACCGCTGAAAGCGCGGGTGAAGTACGTCCCAATACTTCGTCTTCTCCGCTTCGCTCATGGGCGGAAAATAGCGGGCAATAAAGTCCAGCGATTTGTCCATCGCAATTTTGTATCCTTCACCTGCCTTTGTCAAATCCCCTTTCTTCCAATACAAAATGGCCAGGTCTTCTTGCGACTTCACATAGTCGGGATGGTTGGTATCGAGCGCGGAGCTGCGTATGCTCAGTGATTGAGCCAGGTTTTGTTCGGCTTCTGCAAAGCGGCCTTGCATGCGATAAAAATTTCCCAGGTCGTTGAGCACTTTGGCGTAGTTGGGATTTTCTTTTCCAAAGCGATCGGAATAAATCTGTGCCGATTGTTTGAAGTAGGCTTCCACTTTATCGGGCTTGTTCATTTGCATGTACAACAAGCCGAGGTTGTTGAGTATGCCGGCATAAAACGGACTCTTGCTCCCCAACAGCTTCTGCGATTTTTCCAATTTCAAATACACGGCCTCTGCTTCGTTGAACTTACCTTCGCGTTGATAGAGCAAGGCGAGGTTGGATTGAAAGCCTACCTGGTTGCGCTCACTCTTCTTGTTAAGTTTTTCCAATATGGCAATGGATTCATTGAGTATCGTCACGGCCTTGTCAATCCTGCCCACTTCGGCAAACAAGATTGCCTGGTTGTTCAGCACGATGGCATATTCTTGGCTCTCCTTTCCAAGTTGAGCCTCCACGGCCTGCAGTGCTTCCTCAAACAATTTTTCAGATTCATTGAAGCGGGCGGTTTCCTGAAACAGCACAGCCAGGTTGTTGAGCGATGCGGCACCCGCCTTACTTCCCCTGCCCAACGTTTGCTCCCGCAAGGAAAGTGCTTCGGAAGTAAAAAATTCGGCCGAATTGTAGCGCCCCATCGAGGCATACAGCAAACCTAAGTCGGCATGCACTTTACTGTAGTTGATGTTTTCGGTTATGCTCTCTGTTTCATACGAAAGCTTTGCATCCAGAAAAGCCACTTCGGCAAGTTTGAATTTCCTTTCTTCATATAATTTTTCGGCTATGTCCAATTTATCGCGGCTTCGCTGCGCGGCCGATTTTTTGGATTCGTCTTTGAGCAAACTGCTTCCCGCTGAAATGGTTTTTACTGCACGCTCAGTTAAATCTTTCACGTTCATCATGCCCGAGTAATCAATCACCGTGATGGCATAATTAAAATCCACCGAATCAAGTTTGTCGCGCTCAGTGTCCACGGCTGCATTGCCCCTGTCTTTGGCTGCCTGCTTGGTCTTTTGAACAAGCCGGTCCTTTAACCCTCCCAACTGCGCATGGCTTGCCACCGGAAGAATTGCCAACAGCACGCCAACAAAAATTATTTTTTTCATACAAATAGAATTTATCAAGATCAATCTCCAATGCCTAATTCAAATGTAAGCTCCCCCGAAAATAGGACAGTTTAAGATTAGACAAAAGTCTTTTACATTTAAACTGTTAACCATGAAAAAGAAGCGATTTACCGAAACCCAGATTTTCAGCATCCTCAAGGAGTTTGATGCTGGCAAGAACATTC
>JANOQB010000128.1:0-3446 GCA_031422215.1 Cytophagales bacterium
TTATGATTTCCCCGGCAAAGAAGTGTATTGGTTTGAAAACCCTGCTGGAACAGAATTATTATGGAAAAGGTATTTGATTGATTCCGTGGCTTCCAATGAATCGCCTATGGTAGTTGATGTTGACAGCGATGGAAAAAAAGACCTCGTGTTTGGCAATGAGAAAAAAGGACAGATGGCTTGGTTTAGTTCTACGGTAAAGGCAAAGAAAGTGTCCTGGAAGCGCACCGCCATCAGCGCGGAAAACTCGAAAGGCGTTGGATTGTTTTCGCACGGGCTGGGATGGGGAGATATTAATGGAGATGGAATTAAAGACGTGATCATCCGTGGCGGATGGTGGGAAGCACCACGCGACATGAAAAATTCTCTCTGGAAATTTCATGAAGCAGATTTGGGCGAACCATGTGCTCAAATGCTTACCCATGATTTTGACAACGATGGTGATGCCGATGTGATTTCTTCCTCAGCGCACGCCTATGGTGTGTGGTGGTATGAGCAGAATTTTGACAGGGACAATAAAAGTTATTTCATCACACACTTGATAGACAGTACATTCTCGGAGTCGCACAGTCTTGTATTGGAAGATGTGAACAAAGACGGTTTGCCAGACCTGATCACCGGAAAACGCTTTTTTGCACATCAGGGAAAAGGCCCGGGAGGGTTGGAACCTGCCGTGTTGTATTGGTTTGAATTGTTAAAAGACGGAAAGCAAAAACCAGTTTGGGTAAAACATCTGATTGATGATACTTCAGGAGTGGGGATTCAATTTGTAACAGAAGACATGAATAAAGATGGCTGGTTGGATATTGTTATTGCCAACAAGAACGGTGTTTTTTATTTTGAGCAGAGAGCAAAGTAAAGTTGCACTGGTAGCAATTAAATTTTATACATCCCACTCTTTGCGTTCTTTGCGGCTTTGCGTGCCATAATTTGACCTAGTCAAACAAAATCAAATCAAATCCAAAGTCCAAAATATTTTGCTGGCCTCTATAGCCTGGTGTCAGCAAATAACCCTGGTTGGTGAATGCCTGCTGCAAATTATGATACTTAACAAAAAATCTGCCTCGCTTAAATTTCCCGTTTAAAAATATATCCACCAGCGGATAGGCTTCGCTAACAAATCCATTCTGTACATAATATTGTTGAATGGCCGGATCGTAGCCCATCGCAGCATAATCCGAGCGCCAGTGAACGTCCACGCCAATCTGCGCCTGCAGGTTGCCATTGAAAATTATATTCTCATACGCCAGTTGCGCGTTGGCAAACCATTCGGGCATGCGCAGGGCACCGTCATCATTCTTTAGCAGCGATGTGTAAATAACTTGCGGCCTCAAATAAAAATGGCGAAAGAATCGCATTTCCATTCTTAGTTCGGGCGAAAACGCCTGTTGGTTTCCCGATGATTGCTTGGCCAATACTGTTTGTTCGCCCTTCGCCTTGTTCTCGCTATAATAAATGTAATCCGAAAGCACCGTGTAGCGTGCGCCTGGCGATACAAACAACCTGCCCCACTTCACTTTCAGGTACGCTTCCAATTGATTTGAAAATGTATTTGAGAAATTGTTCGTCCATGCATGATGGCTGCCCCGATAGGCAAGCGGCAAGAACCCAGGCTTGGCCAATGTGCTTATTCCTTTCGCATCAAGCCACGGGGTTTTCAGTTCGGCCAGCAAGCGATAATTTCCATCCAACAAATATTCAGCGTTGCCCGATAGCTCGCTGAGCGAATCGAACTGGAATGCAATCTTGCCCCCCACATAATTTTCTGCACCATCGTTTTTAAATGACAGCATCGTTTCATCCACATACCTATTGTAAGTGCTGAAAGTACGCAGCTTGTAGTAGAAATTATAAAACAAAAAAGCCGCATTGCCTTTGATGCCCACCTCGTTCACAATGGTTTTAAACTCGATGCCATCCGATACGTTTTCAACATCTACATCGATGTCCGGATTGGTGAAGGAAAAGTATTGGGCATAGTTCGTTTCTTTTTCGCGCGTGTCAATGAAACTGTTCATCTGTTTCGTTATGTCCAGTTTGTGATACACTTGAAAAGGTTTTGCCAACTGGTAGTGATGAAACGCATGCAACACAGTTCTCTGCTCCCCAGATTCTGCCGCGAGCAAGAAGGGTTGCGCATTGTCGTCATAATAATCATTGAGGATGGTGTCCCTGAGCAAAATCCCTCCATTTTCTTTAACCCGGTGGCGGATGCGGTTGTAATTGAATGCGAGCAGGTACCGGTCGTTTTTAGATTTGTAGCTCATATACAAATCATAATAGTGGCTGATGGTTTGCCTGTCGCCTTTGCCGGCCCGTTGTATTTGTTTGTCAACCAGCAGGGGCCTGTAGTTAAATCCAAAATTCCATCGTGGGTTTATATTACGGCTGTATTCAACTTTGCTCACAGCGCGCCCGTCACCACCCCACACCAACCGGAAACTTGAGTAAGGAGATTTTGTGTCAAAATAAATCGGTGCCTCCGTTTGGTAATATAAACTGTACGTAGAGTATCCGGGGTTTGCCCCGATGGTTTCCGAAACCACGGGAAAAAGCGGGTTCAATGCCGTGCCCACGTTGCCCAAATCCTGAAAAAAATTCCTGAACCGTTGCACATACGTCCACCGGTGGTAGTTGGCAAGATTGGTGTCTAAAGGTTGATAATTTTTCTTGTTGAGAAAGAGATCATTTTCCGAAATCCACAAAGTTGTTTTCGGTCCATAAACATTCTTGGTTGAGTCATCTACAATCTGCGATCCTTTACCCTGTCTTTCCGGTATGGGTTTGGTTGGGGTTTTAACATCGGGCCTTTTTACGGGTGTTTCCGGCAGCGGCCGCTGTCGTTTAGGAGGGGCCGGATCTTGAGCCTGCGCCCACGTGCTACCCATCAGTACAAACAAAATGAGAAGTAGGTTTTTAAAAATCACGTTTCTAAATGGATAATTGATGTTGTGCAAAACTAAAAGGATTGTCAGTTTGATCCCGATCCCGATAGCTATCGGGACTATCGGGACGAAAACTGACTTGAGAAACCAAAATAGCCTTCGAGAACCTCATGCTGACATACCTTTCAATTGTTTGCTTAACATTTTTGAGTATTGGACGATCAATTTTGTGGTGCCGTATTCTTCGCTGAAGAAAATTCATTTAACTTATCTTCTACCAGGCGAACGACCAGTTCATCAAAATGCATTCCATCTTTAATAAAAAAAGCCCTCACAGGCAGATAAAACCAATTTTTATTTTCAAGCAAAGGTAACAACTGAGGGGCAATGAGCTTCACCATATCTTTTTCCGTAGTGAGAATGGACGCCACCTGCTGCTTATCGGCAGCCTGTTGAATGTGTTGGATATCAGTTTTGGTATAAACATGGTGATCTTCAAAACGAAAATGCCTCACAACCTCATATAGCTTAGAAACTTCCTTTTCGAAGTGGGTATTTTTTGCG
>JANOQB010000129.1:0-1650 GCA_031422215.1 Cytophagales bacterium
GAGGGCTCTCGCGAGGCGGAGCTTTCCACTTCTATCCCTTGCCCGCTTACGCCCTAATATCAACTCACATTCCATTCTGCAATTCCACGATGGGGCTAAAGCCATTGCCCATTGCCTTTCAATTGCCACGGGCTTAAGCTGGCAATTGAAACAAAAAATTCAAGGGACTTTAGTCCCACACAATAAAACCATCTACACCGACTTTACTTTAAATCCAAAATTATATCTTTATACGTTCCTGATTAGATACTTTTTTGGGTTTATTTTTGTTACGCCTAAGTGTAAATGAATGTTTTAACGATGCGCTACCTGATTTTGTTCGTATTACTTGTTGGCTCTAAGCTCTGCTTGGGCAATTATATTTTCATCCCCATGGATGAAAAGCAGACCGATCACCTGAAAGCCTATGGCATTTCTTACTGGATTTTAAAAGGCGACAAGGAAGTGGATTGGCTGCTCAACTACCGGGGCGGAAGTTTTATGTGCAAGTACCATCCCAACATTCAAAACGAATTAGTGGTGCGCGGTGTCAGCTACGAGATAATCTCCGATGCGCAGGCCACCAATATCTTGACCCAAATAGCAAGCCCTGCTTTGAACTATGACGTGATGAAGCTCGAAAAATATCCGCGCATAGCTGTGTATTCCCCAAAATCAAAACAACCGTGGGACGATGCCGTCACGCTCGTGCTTACCTATGCCGAAATTCCTTATGATGTGATCTTTGATGACGAAGTGCTCAACGACCTGCTGCCAAAATACGACTGGCTTCATCTTCACCACGAAGATTTCACCGGGCAGTATGGAAAATTTTATAACAACTATGCAAACATGCCGTGGTACATAGAGCAGGTGAAGGAAGCCGAGGATGCAGCACGCAGGTTTGGATTTCATAAAGTATCGCAGTCTAAACTTGCTGTGGCCAAGCGCATCAAAGAGTTTGTTTCGGGCGGTGGTTTTCTTTTTGCCATGTGCTCGGCCACCGATTCGTATGACATAGCACTGGCTGCCGAGGGTCTCGACATTTGTGAGCGTATGTATGATGGTGATGCGGCCGATCCTCAGGCCCAGGAAAAACTCAACTTCGACAACACCTTTGCCTTCACCAACTTCCGCTTGGTGCGCGATCCCCTTCAATACGAATTTTCCGACATCGACAACAACTTCCCCGACCGCGGCCTGCGGCAGGACAACGACTATTTTACCATTTTCGAGTTTTCCGCCAAGTGGGACCCCATCCCCTCCATGCTCACACAAAACCACACACGCGTGATAAAAGGTTTTTACGGACAGACCACAGGCTTCAAAAAGAAATTGATAAAATCGGATGTGGTGGTGATGGGCGAGAATAATGAGATAAAAGAAGCCAAGTATATGCACGGGGTTTTCGGCAAAGGTTTCTGGACGTATTATGCAGGGCACGATCCGGAAGACTACCAACACACCGTTGGCGAAGAACCCACCGATTTGAACTTGCACCCAAACTCACCCGGCTATCGGCTTATCCTTAACAACATCCTTTTCCCTGCCGCCAAAAAGAAAAAACAAAAAACATAAAGGTTGAATTGCCACGACCTAAAGCCTGCCGGGTGTGGTAGACAGGGTCGTGGCAATTGAAGAACCAACCAGAGAAGGATGAGAATAAAAAAA
>JANOQB010000130.1:0-7484 GCA_031422215.1 Cytophagales bacterium
TTGCGTTTGTATGAAACCCCCCGTAACTATGTCGAATACTTTGGTGAATAATCAAACTGATTTTTAGTGAAGTACTATATTGTAGCCGGTGAGCGGTCGGGCGATTTGCATGGAGGCAACCTGGTGCATGCTTTGCGAAAGTACGATCCTGCTGCCGAGTTAAAAGGTTTTGGTGGTGATGAAATGCAACGCGCGGGGGTTGTACTCTCCGTTCATTATCGCGAGTTGGCCTTTATGGGATTTATATCCTTAACCACTAGCCTTTATAAAATTTTTAAGTTCATGTCTTTCTGTAAAAGAGATGTGCTTGCTTTTAAGCCCGATGCGGTAATACTAATTGACTACGGAGGCTTCAACCTAAAGATCGCGCGGTTTGCCAAGGGCAACGGTATTCCTGTTCTCTATTACATTACGCCCAAAGTGTGGGCCTGGTACCAAAGCCGTGCGTGGAAACTGAAGGCCAATGTGGATCGCATGTTTGTGATCCTTCCTTTTGAAAAAGATTTTTATAAGAAATATGATTTTGATGTTGACTATGTGGGCAATCCGGTGGTGGATGCAATAAAGACGCATACGTTAAACCCTGATTTCATTTCAAAGCACGGAATCGCACAGGATAAAAAATTAGTTGCGCTGTTGCCTGGCAGCCGCAAGATTGAACTGAAACTGATAGTGCCACTGATGGCAGAAATCGCAGCGACTAATCCAAACGTACAATTTGTGGTGGCTTCTGTCAGCAATCTTCCTGGTGATTTGTACAACGCCTTAAAAAGAAAACCGAATGTAAAGTTTGTTGAAAACGAAACCTACGATTTGCTCAGTTATGCCCACGCTGCCATTGTTACATCGGGCACGGCCACCTTGGAGACGGCTCTCTTTAAAGTTCCGCAGGTAGTGGTTTACAAAACCAATGGGTTGGAATATTTTATTGCCAGGAGCCTTGTCAAGGTAAAGTACATTTCGCTGGTGAATTTAATTGCTGGTAAAGAAGTGATCAAAGAGCTTATACAATCAAACGCAACGCCCGAACTGTTGCAAACAGAGTTGCACAAGTTGTTGAATGATGCGCCTTACATTTCCTCAATCAAAGCGGAATACGAAAAATTATTTCACCTCCTGGACACAGGCTCGGCATCAGATAATACTGCAAGACTTATGACGGAGCATCTGAACAACGTAGTATAGATTTTACGGTGAGGGGTTTTGCTGCGTACTGCCTTTCTGCCTACTGCCTACTTTTTTTGAGGCTTACGCCACCTTCAACTTGCTATAATGCGATTTATTAAACTTCTCTTCGGCATAAGCGCGTGTAATCACAAGCTTGTCGGTGGTTTTGTCGCTGGGCATTTCAAACATGGCATCGTTTACAATGGCCTCGCAGATGGAGCGGAGGCCGCGTGCTCCCAACTTATATCCAACCGCTTTTTCTACAATAAAATCAAGTGCTCCCTCTTTAATTTCCAACTCAATGTTTTCCATCTCAAAAAGTTTTCTGTACTGCTTTACCAATGCATTCTTTGGCTCTGTCAGTATTTTGCGCAGGGCTGTGTGGTCGAGCGGGTTCAAAAAGGAAACCACCGGCAACCGTCCAATCAGTTCGGGTATCAAACCGAAGCTCTTCAAATCTTGCGAAG
Organism: Cytophagales bacterium; assembly: GCA_031422215.1. Classification (GTDB taxonomy): domain Bacteria; phylum Bacteroidota; class Bacteroidia; order Cytophagales; family Cyclobacteriaceae; genus ELB16-189. The sequence continues at coordinate 1,635 of JANOQB010000130.1, forward strand.
AAACGAATTGTAAAATATTGTCATGATCAATATCGCTGGGGCTAATACTGTCCGGATTGGTTGCAAAACCCAATGGGCGTGTGTTCAACCTTCTCGCAATCAACCTTGAAATCCCCTCAAAGGCACCACCGCAGATGAACAAAATATTTTCGGTGTTAACAGAAATCATTTTTTGATCGGGGTGCTTGCGTCCGCCTTGGGGCGGCACGTTCACCGAGGTTCCTTCCAGCAATTTTAAAAGCGCTTGCTGCACACCCTCACCGCTCACATCGCGTGTGATGGATGGGTTATCGGATTTGCGCGCGATTTTATCTATCTCATCGATGTAAACAATTCCACGCTCCGCAGCTTCCGTGTTATAGTCGGCAGCCTGAAGCAAGCGGGTGAGTATGCTCTCCACATCTTCGCCCACATAACCCGCTTCGGTGAGCACTGTGGCATCGGCAATACAAAAAGGCACTTGAAGGATTTTGGCGAGCGTGCGGGCGAGATAGGTTTTTCCTGTTCCTGTTTCGCCCACCATGATGATGTTTGATTTCTCGATGTTGATGTCGGTGTCCATTTTGTGCTGCATCAACCGCTTATAGTGATTATACACAGCCACGGCCATCACGCGCTTGGCCTGGTCCTGGCCAATAACATATTCATCTAAAAACTTTTTTATTTCTCTTGGTTTGATCAGCTTAAAATTGGGCAGCGATCCTGATTCAACTTTGTTTTTCTTTTCTTCCAATAAAATCTGGGTGGCCTGTGTAACACACTTGTCGCAAATGTGCGCGTGTATCCCCGATATCATCAAGTCCACATCTTTCTTGTTCCTTCCGCAAAATGAACAGATTACTTCAGCCATGTTTTTTTTATTAGTCAATGATTAAATTCGTCAAGTAGCCGATGGCAAAACAAAAGTACCTAATTATTCTGTAACCCATTGACCAATCGATTGATCGGCTAATTGAAAATTATTTCTTCCGCTCCAGCACTTCGTCAATCAGGCCATATTCTTTGGCTTCTTTTGCGCGCATCCAATAGTCACGATCGGAATCTTTATCTATTTTCTCAAAGGTCTGGCCGGTGTGTTTGGCCAATATCGTATAAAGGTCTTGGCGCAATTCAAGAGTTTGCTTCAACGAAATTTCCATGTCGCGCGAGGTTCCTTGCATGCCAGCCGAAGGTTGATGGATCATGACGCGGGCGTGGGGAAGGGCCGACCGTTTTTTGGATGTGCCCGCGGCAAGCAGCACCGCACCCATAGAGGCAGCCAGGCCCGTGCAAATGGTGGCCACGTCCGGGTTCACATATTGCATCGTGTCATAAATGCCCAACCCGGCATGCACCGAACCTCCGGGGCTGTTAATGTACATGATGATATCTTTCTTTGGGTCGGATGATTCGAGGAACAAAAGTTGAGCGGTGATCACATTGGCCACATAATCGTCTACGGCTGTTCCAAAAAATATTATCCGGTCGGCCATCAGGCGCGAAAAAACGTCAATCACGGTGGCGCGCATCTGGCGTTCTTCCACTACGTTAGGCGTCATGCCCGTTACCGTGTATGGATTTTCACTTAGATGCTTTGTGTAGCTGTCGAGCGAGTTGCCACTCATGCCCAAATGGTGAACGGCATATTTTCTGAATTCATTGGATTGTGACATAGTATTTTAAAGTAAGTTTATTTGTTGCTTAATGGTAAGTCGGGTTTCGACCGATTTTATTGTTTGCCCCTCAATGTTACTAAGAAATATTCAATAAAAAAGCCCCGCAAAATGGGGCTATGTCTCTAACCAATTATAAGATAAAATTGTTCAGCCTCACATCAATGATTATGAGTGGCCACAATTTTTTTGAATTCATCTAAGCTTACTTTCTTTTCGCTTACGGTAATGGAACCTTTGATCACTTTCAAGAGTTTTTCCTGGCGCAGCTGATTGTAAATCTTCATGTAGTTTTCGCCTTTGCCATCTTTGCCTGCAAGGTAGTTGATGGCAATGCTGTCCAATTTGTCGCCCAACTGCGCTGCCATGGCAGGTCCGCCAAATTGAGCGGTTATAAATTGCTTTGCCCTTTCTTGCACTTCAACATCCTCAATGTTGATTTCTTTTTCTTCGGCAATCTTGTTTTTAATAAGGTCCCATTTAAGGGTATCTGTATAGCTTTTGAATTCCTTTTCAAGGATTTCTTCTGTTACCTGCCCGTTGCTTGTTTTCATTAGCCAACTCTTCAAAAATTTTTCTGGCATGTCTATGTGGGTGTTGTCAACATAGTAGTGTTGTATTTCATGGTCCAGCAAATGATCTGTTTCCCTGCCGTAGTTTTCGCCAATCGTTGATTTTATTTTTTCGATAAACTCATCTTCGCTTTTAACAGTATCAGGGCCAAATACTTTGTCAAATAGTTCTTGCCCAAGGGTGGCCGGCTCGGTTTTGCTAATGCTGGTTGTTTTGAACAAGTAAGTTCCTTTGGCTTGGGTGGCTTCTTCCTCCGAAATATTCAATGCTTGCGCGATGGCACTTTTTTCATCAAAGGTTTTTTCAACATCAAACTCCACTTCATCTTCTATTTTCAGGCCGATGAATTTGTGCTGTTCACCCTCAACTACTTTATCTATGGATATGTACGATCCCGTTTCCGCTCCCTCTTTTTCAGCATCTTTCAACCGGATTTCCCCATACACACTACACCCGGCATCGCTTGTTTCGGGGTTGATGTTATTTCCAAACCGCGTTTTAAGGTCTTCGAGGGTTTCATCTATTGTTTTCTGATCCACTTCAATAAGGTGAGCATTTACGATCACGTTTGATGATAGATCAACCTGAAAATCTTCAACCAACCCAATTTGAAATTCAAATTCAAAATCCTTTTGGGTATCCCAATCGATTGTAAATGCCTTTTCCTGGTTGGGCATTGGGTCGCCAAGTATTTTTAATTTTTGATCGCGTATGTAATCCGATACCGAGTGCGAGACAAGATGGTTTACCTCTTCTACAAGAATGGACTTGCCATACATTTTTTTGATTACTCCGGTGGGCACTTTTCCCTGACGGAATCCTTTGATCACGGCTTTGCGTGCGTAGTCCTTCAGTTTGCTATCAACCTTGGGCTGGTAGTCGGTGGCGTTCAATTGGATCTTGATCAATCCGTCTGTCGCGCTTTGTTTGTCGAATGCGATGTTCAATGGAGTATTGATTAAAAGTTATTTTGTTTACCGCTTCCCGTTTCCTGCGATCAAGCCGGGGCCAATCAACGGGAAACGGGCAACTGGTAATTATTTTGTTTTGTGCGGATGAAGGGACTCGAACCCCCACGCCTTACGGCACCAGATCCTAAGTCTGGCGCGGCTGCCAATTACGCCACATCCGCAGTTTGTTTCACCTTTTTAGGGTAAAGGGAGCGCAAATTTATAGATTATTCGCTATTATTAAAGCCTTGAATGAAAATGACGGTGTATGAAGTATTAATTTTTGAAATGAAATTAAAAACCAAATCCCTTAGTGAATCTTTGTTTTGAAACTCAAGTGTGCTGGCCCGGCAAAAAGGCGGGGTGCGGTGGAATGCGGGAGGAAGCATCTTTTTGTCTTGACTTTTTTTGGGTACTTTTTTGTGTCAAGACAAAAAAGTGCCAAATCAAAAATTGAAAACCGATACGAACAAACTAAAAATTGAAGATCAAGCTGCATACTCGGTGTAAGGGCAGTTGCAGTTTGTCAGGCACCCTAAAAATGACAACACAAAAAAAAGTTGATGTTTGGCGGCTCTCCTATAAAAATCAGTAACGATCTTGCCGCAAAAAAAATAAAAATTTGAATCGGTACAAAAATGGTAATTGATGTAGAAGAAGAGAAGAAGGAGATAATCAGTCGGTACCGCAAACTTTTGCGCAATGCCAAACCTATTTTAAAAGAAGGCGATGCCAAATTGATCAAGCGGGCTTTCACCATTTCTATGGAAGCCCACAAGGACATGCGGAGAAAGTCCGGTGAGCCTTATATTTTTCACCCCCTTTCGGTGGCAGAAATTTGCGTGGAAGAAATCGGATTGGGAACAACTTCAATCATAGCAGCTTTGCTCCATGATGTGGTCGAAGACACCGATATTCAATTAAAGGACTTAGAGCGCATTTTCGGAAAAAAGATTGCCAAGATCATCGATGGGTTAACTAAGATCAAAGGGGTATTTGAGTATGGAACATCGGCACAAGCCGAAAACTTCCGTAAAATGCTCTTCACGTTGTCCGAAGATGTTCGGGTCATTTTAATCAAACTGGCCGATCGGCTACACAACATGCGCACACTGGACAGCATGCCGCGCAACAAGCAACTACGGGTTTCTTCTGAAACCATTTATCTATACGCGCCTTTGGCACATCGCCTGGGCCTCAATGCCATAAAAACAGAATTGGAGGACTTGTACTTGCGATTTACGGACTATCCCATTTATCATGAGATTGCCAATAAGATTGACGAGACACGAGCTTCCAGAAATAAATTTATAAAGCAATTTGTTCAGCCACTCAAAGAAGAAATGGACGAATTGAAAGTAGAGTACGAAATAAAAAGCCGACCCAAGTCCATCTTTTCCATCTATAACAAAATGCGAAAGCAAAGCATACCGTTTGAAGAAGTGTATGATTTGTTTGCAGTGCGCATAATTGTGGACACCCCCATCGAGCACGAAAAGTCGTATTGCTGGCAGGTTTATTCCATCGTCACGGATTACTACACCCCAAACCCCGATAGGCTACGGGATTGGATAAGCACACCAAAAGGAAACGGCTACGAGTCGCTGCACACCACCGTGATGGCAAAAAACGGTCAATGGGTAGAGGTGCAAATACGCACCAGGCGGATGGATGAAATTGCCGAGAAAGGATATGCCGCCCATTGGAAGTACAAAGACAATGCCTCCAGCCATGAATCAAACCTCGAAAAATGGTTGGTGAAAGTGCGTGAGCTACTTGAGAAACAAGACCTCACCGCGTTGGAGTTTGTGGATGATTTCCGTGGAAACCTCTTCAACGAAGAAGTGTTTGTGTTCACCCCGAAAGGCGAATTGAAAACGTTACCCAAGGGCGCAACGGCACTTGATTTTGCCTTTGACATCCACACCGATATTGGTGCCAAATGCATTGGTGCAAAGGTGAATCAAAAATTGGTTTCCATAAACCACATTTTAAAAAACGGTGATCAGATCGAGATTTTGACTTCCTCAAAACAAAAGCCCAACGAAGATTGGTTGCGCATGGTAATAAGCCCTAAAGCAAAATCTAAAATCAAAGAGTTGCTCAAGGAAGATAAGAGGAACGCATCGGATGAGGGCAAAGAAATTTTGATGCGGAAGGCAAAGCAATTGAAAATCGATTTGAATAGCCAGATCAATGAGCAAATGCGGGCATACTTCAACGTAAACTCTCAATTTGAACTGAACTATCGCGTTGGCAAAGGATTGATCACGGCCAACGACCTAAAAAAGTTTAAAGAGTTTAAGCCGTCTTCACCCTTAAAAAATAAGCCGCAAGCAGAAGCAAATGATGCCAGGGCCATTGAGCAGGAAATAAAACTAAAAGGCCGTTACGAAGACATTCTGTTGATTGGGGAAGACATGGACACGGTGGATTATAAACTAGCAAAATGCTGCACTCCCATTCCCGGTGACGATGTGTTTGGATTTGTGACTGTAAACGAAGGAATAAAAATCCATCGCACTACCTGCAATAATGCAACCGAACTGCTGGCCAATCATGGCAACCGTGTGCTCAAAGCAAAATGGACCTCTCAACACGAAGTGGCTTTTCTTACGGGTCTGAAAGTAATTGGAACTGACCGGGTGGGCCTTATCAACGATGTGTCAAAGGTG
>JANOQB010000131.1:0-2634 GCA_031422215.1 Cytophagales bacterium
TTTGCTTACGGAAGTGGCAGCGAAGAAATTGCCACGTTGCTTCAATATCATAGAGTAGATTACCTTGGTGTCGCTTACGCGGATGAGGGCGTGGAACTGCGCAAAAACAATATCACTATCCCTATTATGGTTATGAACGCAACCGAGGAGGGTTTTCAAAATATATTTGATCACAACCTGGAGCCGGTGATTTATAGTTTGAATATGCTGCGTTCACTGACCGGTTTTTTAGGCCGGCAATCATGCACGGTGCACTTGGAAATAGAAACGGGAATGATGCGATTGGGATTGGAGGAAGATGATTTAACAGAAGCAGTAAAAATTTTAAAGACTAATGCGCAGATAAAAATCGCGTCTGTGTTTTCGCACTTGGCTGGTGCCGATGAAGCTGTGCACGATGAGTTTTCAAAAACGCAAGTGGCCCGCTTTGAAAAGGCGTATCAAATTATTTCTACTCAATTAAACACGACACCCTTTCGGCACATTTTGAATTCCCCGGGCATTCTCCGGTTTCCGCAGTACCAAATGGATATGGTTCGGTTGGGCATAGGCTTATATGGCGTAAACCCTACATCAGAATTGGTCGCTCAACTTCAACCTGCGGCCACATTGAAAACGGTAATCTCTCAGATAAAAAAAATAAAGCCCGGTGAATCTGTTGGCTATGGCCGAAGGGGAAAGGCCGAAAGCGAAATGACAATTGCCACGATAGCCATTGGCTATGCCGATGGGTTCAGCCGGAGTTTTAGTCGCGGGGTGGGTGCGGTAATGATCCATGGAAAAAAAGCCCCGGTGGTGAGCAACGTGTGCATGGACATGACTATGGTTGACATCACCGGCATAGAAGCAAACGAAGGTGACGAGGTAATTATTTTTGGCGAGGGTTTTTCCATTCACGAATTGGCTGCGCGTGCAAACACAATCCCCTATGAAATACTTACCAACACCAGCGAGCGCGTGAAGCGGATTTTCTTTGCCGAGAGTTTGTGATCAATCCATAGAATTGGTAGTCACCCAATAGCGATAGGCCACCAATCCTTTTTCCACCGTTGAAAGTTTGGTCAGGTCTTTTTTACCAAAACTTGGCATCACCGCTTTGTTGATTTTCGCCAGGATTTTAAAAAATTTCTTTTTGATCATATCTCAAAGTAGTGTTGTGTTATAAATGAGGTGTAAAATTCATAAGTCAGAATAGGTTACGTTTGGGTTTGCGAAGTTGTCGGAATAGGAGGGCTTAAAAATGGAGCGATAGCGAGATGTTAAGCCCGACCAGTTGCGACCTGTCCCTCGTGACAAATGTAAATAATGAAACTGAAAGGTAATTGCCACAATGTACCCGGCAATTGCGCAAACCTTTTGTAGGTGCTGGTGCTTTCCACTCTCTTCTTTAAGTCCCACCATTCTTTGTCCGGCAACGAATGATTAGTTTGGACATAATTACTAATCTGTCTTTTACTTTTTTAAATTCCTTGTCAATCGGTCGTCTGCTATTTTTCTCTTTGGCTAATATGTTGCATGTCCATTATTTTGTATTGGGGCTCTTAATTATTCTTCTCTTTAACTCTGAAATATTTATATTTTGAGGTACTCCATATGGAAATCTTGAATATTTCATTACCTCATTCCAACCCTCCGACCAATCATAATAATTTATCTTTTTATTTTCTGTACCCATTGCTATAGAAATTCCAATTGCATCAATCGCTGTCAAAAAAACCGCTAAGCCTGTAGGACTTCCACAATCGTCACATCCAGCACCCAGCATAAATAGGTTAGGCAGCGCAAGTAACCAACTTGCACCGTATTTATTGGGTGAATACACAATAATTCTTGCCTTGGAAATGTTCTTTGAGCCTATAGAAATTACCGAGTCTGCCAACACAATTATCGAATCATTCCGCAAACCGATTAGTTCACCGGAACAGCTAAAATTATCAGCGGTTAGAATAGTAATGTAACCACCGTAAGCATCGTGGGTAAAGGCACTCCTTTTTGGAACAGTTCCTACGGGAGCCAACACAATATTTGTTTTACAGCCTACAAGTCCAATCATAAGGCCTAGAAGAAGTAAACACAATATGGTAGGCTTAGTTTTCAAGCGTGGTATATCGACTATTCCAAAAAACTTTTTCCATTTCAGGCTCCTGAGCCTTATAATAAGGAGCCATTTTTTTTAGGTACCCGGAAGGATTCAATAGAATTCTATTGACTGCGTTCAAATCTTCACTCTTTAACCATTCCTCCCTCATCCACTCAATATAATAACCCTGACTTTCAATGAAATATTCATGGTCCATTCGGTAAGTTCCAGGGTAATTAATTTGAAGGACATCACCTGGATATGTTACAAGATATTCATCTCCATTAAACAGTTTTTTCAACGCTTCCTGATTTTTTACTGCACCTTCCAATACTTCATCTGGGGCAATGCGTTGAGGAATGACTTTTTTATTTATAACTGCAAGATTTACCATGTTAATTCTCCACAGACCTTGCGTCATGCGCAGGCGGACTCTTATTGTTTTAAAATTATTTTCAGGTAAAGAAACTAAATGAACATCGGATACAATCGGGCCTGCCTCGCGGACTGTCCTCACAGGTGTCCACCGGTTATTACGATCAAGAACTGACACC
>JANOQB010000132.1:0-2173 GCA_031422215.1 Cytophagales bacterium
CCCGATGAAAAAGCCTTTGAGGCAAGTATGGATTCGCTCAATAACCAGGCACCCAAAATTAATGATGAAGTGGTTACTGCCCTGCTCGATCAGATACCAAGCCCATTGGAAATATCCATGATGCTGAAACAGTCTGGCTCAAAGTATAATAGCAGCATCCTCAACTCGCCCGACAATCTTGCAAAGTATAATTCGAATTACAAGAAAGCGTTGAACATGGGAATCTATGGAGCGGATTTGGGTTACACCAATATTTATGGACAAAACATGGATGGAGTGCGCTATCTGTCCACCATAAAATCATTGGCCGATGACTTGGACTTAGGCCAGTTTTTCGACATTGCCACCATTGCCAAACTTGCCACAAACAGCGACAACTTAGATTCGCTACTGCTGGTGACCACGCAAAATTTCAATGCCATCAACCACTATCTGCAGACCGAAAACAGAAGTAACCTTAGCATTTTGCTTTTAGTGGGCGGCTGGATCGAGGCGATGGAAATCATGTGCCAGGTGGCGGAGTCGCAAAACTTCAAAAACAAAGAAATTGTGGATCGGATTGGCGAGCAAAAGATCATCCTCGAACAAATTGCCATTCTTCTTTCGCTTTATAAAAGCGATAACAGTACGGCAGAATTGATAAAAGATTTTGAAGAGTTGAACAAAATTTTTGAAGCGGTGAACATCACCTATACCTACAAAGAATCCACTATGAAGATTGTGAACGGGGTGGCCATGATCGAAGATAACAGCACTACTACCATCACCATCACCGATAAGGATGCGATGGCCATTAAAGGTAAAATTGATTCCATGCGGAATAAAATAATCAACTAAAAAATTGACACTATGAAAAAGATCATTCCTATACTTTTATTTATTATTGCTTTCGGCCAGCAGGCATTTTCACAATGCAATGCCGAGGATTTGGGCAACGCATGCATATCGAAATTGGCACCGGGTTTCAACTTTGTTAAAGCCTATAAAATCAACGGAGAAGGTGATCTGGTTAAAATGGAGTACTCGTACGCGTTTGCAAAAGGCACTCAGTACATGCTCACCCTATGCGAGCAGAAGGAAAATTCCAGTACCATTGTGATAACTATTTTTGACTCAAAGCGAAACAAGATTGCCAGCAATAAAATTGACGGCAAGATGGTCTCGGCAATCGCGTTCCCCTGTAATGCCACGGGCATCTATTATATACAATATGCCTTTGAAGGCTCCTCTTCCCGTTGCGCAGGAAGCGTACTTGGTTTTAAGCGGTGACCTGAATCCTCTTTTCATATCCATAAGGGCAGGCGACTGCCCTTTTTTATTGTTCGCCCCCAAAATCCTAACTTTCTTTTGTAACCATTTCCCTACCGGCAGGTAACTAACCCGAAACGTGACAATAAGTAAAGACCTGATGAGCGATGAACAAATCATGGAGGCCGTGAAAAACGGTGACCTCAATCGGGCTTCGTTACTATTTGAGCGGTTCAACAAACGGATTTATAATTTTCTGGCCCGTATGACCAACGATCGGGATGTAGCGGAAGACCTCACACAAAATGTCTTTCTGCGATTGCTGAAATACCGAAACTCGTACAACCCAGAAATGAAATTTCAGGGGTGGATTTATCAAATGGCCCGCAATGCTTTTTCTGATCATTATCAACAACAAAAGCAACGCATGCCAGCAAAGATGGAAGTAGAAAAATTAAACGAACAAATGCCCGACATACTGGATGCCCTGGAACAAGAGGAAAACGAACAGCGATTGATACGGGCACTCGCCCAATTGCCTGACGACTACCGCGAGTTGCTGGTGCTCACCCGGTTTCAGCATTTGAAGTATGAAGACGTATCGGGCCATTTAAATATTTCGGTTGCCAATGTGAAAGTGAAAGTCCACCGCGCCATCGCACAATTGAGAGAGAATTATTTTCAACTCGAAAATAGCTGAGACATGGAAAAGGAAAAATTGGTAAGCATGATCATCGACTATATCGATGGAAAAGGAAGCGAAGCAGAACGGGCAGCCACAGAGCGTGAGCTGGCTCAAAACAAAGAGGCTTATGCACTTTATGAGCAACTGCGTGAGGTAGTCCAAGCGATGTACAACGTGAAATCGCTGGAGCCTTCGGGCAAGTTGAAAGCGGAATTTGAGAAGGCATTGCAAAACGAAATT
>JANOQB010000133.1:0-13915 GCA_031422215.1 Cytophagales bacterium
GCCCGGGCTTGGCGCGCTCCGTTTGTTCCGTTCACGTTTTCAAGTGCCCTCAAAAAAGAATCAGGCCTGTATGTAAAAGATTTGTACAAAGAGATGGCCGTTGATCTGCAAAAAAAATGGAGAGACCAACTTGACACGTTAACGATTACACCTTTTGAAAAAATAAATTCCAGATCATCGAAAGCCTACACCGACTATGAGTATCCACAGCAATTGGAAAACGGGGCGGTTTTGGTAATTAAATCGGGCATTGGAGATATTGAAAAATTAGTGGCTATTGCCGAAGGGAAGGAAAGAAAACTTTTTACACCGGGGCCCATCAATTCTACTGGCATGCTATCGGCCACCAACAGCCGTGTGGTGTGGAACGAATATCGGTACGATCCGCGTTGGCGCGTGCGCACCTACTCTGTAATAGTGGGCTACGACATTGGCAGCCGCACGAAGCAAATAGTTTCCAGAAACTCTCGCTATGCTTCGGCTGCCATTTCCCCTGATGGATATAACGTGGCAACCATAGAAACCACCACCGATTACAAAACCCGGTTGGTGGTGATTGACTATTTCAGCGGTCAGGTGAAAAAGCAATTTGATAATCCCAACAACGATTTTATCTCCATGCCAAGATGGAATGAAAAAGGCCAATACATTTATGCACTAAGTACCAATAAAAAAGGAAAAGCCATTGTGAAGTTTGATTTTGTTTCAGGTGCTGTTTCATTGGTAACGGACTATACTCAGGAAAACATTGGCTACCCGGTGCCGGTCGAAAATTATGTGTTGTTCAATTCGCCCCGCAGTGGCATCGATAATATTTATGCGTTGCATACCACATCGGCCAAACGCTATCAGGTTACAAGCAGCAAGTATGGAGCGTACAATCCATCCGCAAGCAAGGATGGGAAATCAATTTATTATAATGAGCAAGCCCGCGATGGAATGGATGTGGCAAAAATTCCATTTGCTCCCGGTGAATGGAAAGAAGTGACCAACGGATTTTCTCAACCCGGCCCTTTCTTTGATCACCTTGTTGAACAAGAGGGAAACCCTGACTTGTTTAAAAATATTCCGGTAAAGGATTTTATCGCAACAAAATATTCAAAGGTTGGCCACCTGTTCAACCCCCACAGTTGGGGAGCTTATTTTAATGATGACCTCACGCAAGTTGATGCTGGAATTATTTCGCGCGATGTGCTGGGCACCACTAGTATCAATGCCGGCTATTTGTACGACATCAACGAGCGCACCGGAGCATGGAAAGCAGGCATCAGCTATCAGGGTTTTTATCCCATCATCGATGTGAATTTTTCAAAGGCAACAAGGTGGGTAAACGAAGGAGATTTGCAGTATAAAAAAGTGGTGGGCAACGATACCACTGAGGTGATTGAGAATCTTTCTTTTGACTGGAAAGAGCAATCGGTGCAAGCAGGGCTTAGGATTCCTTTGATCACTACAAGCTCACGGTTTCAAAGCAACATCACCCTGAGCAACTATGTGGGTTTCACAGCCGTGACAGAATTTAAAAACAGCCTGGATGGTGGTGGCCGATTGGTGCCAAGTAATTTTCCGCAGTATTTTTTTCGCAATTACGCTGATGATGGAAATTTATTATTCAACCATTTCTCCATGTCGGGATATCGGTTGCTCAAGCAAAGCCGCAGGGACATCAACAGCAAATGGGGACAAGTCTTTTTTCTGAATTTATATGGAACACCTTATGGTGGAGATTTTAAGGGCAAACAGTTTTCTTTTAGTGGTCAATTATTCTTTCCGGGATTCGCAAAGCATCACTCGCTGTGGGGATACTGGGCTTATCAAAAAACGGACATATCCGATGTTAGCTTACAACCTCGCACTGGGTTAAATAATTATCTTTTTCGAAACAGGATTCCTTTGCCAAGAGGCCATTCAATAAGCCGGTTTGAAAATTTCTATTCCATGTCAGCAAATTATACCCTGCCAATTTGGTATCCGGATTTGAACATCGGGCCGCTCGTTAATATTCAGCGCGTCAGGGTCAATACGTTCGTTGACTATGGCTTTGGTAGCAGTAACGTGAACAAACGTGCTTCCAGTGAAACTTATCTATCAACTGGGGCCGAAGTGAAATTCGATATCAATGTAATTCGCCTTCTGCCACAACTCGACATTGGTTTTCGGTATTCGTATGGCATCAATCCTTCGGCTACACGGTTTGAGTTCTTGCTGGGCACGCTGAATTTTTGATTTCCTTTCTTTCAATTCAAAGTGTCATTCCGGGCGAGCCCGCGATGACATTTTCATAATGGAGCACTGGGTTGCTCTGCCGGACTTGGGCGAATCTCTACAAAATTCACATGAGCCATTCAGGAAGCAAATCATTATCTTAGCAAGAAAAAAATATTATGAGAACCATAAAAATCATTGCTTTTATAATCCTGGTGGTATCGGGATTTGAGTGCTTTTCTCAGAATTACGAGAAGGTAGTGCTGGATGATACAAATCCAGACCTGGGATATTATCTGGCTGTTAGCCCACGTGGACCAATTGAAGGTGTGCTTGTACTATTGCCCGGCTTTGGCGAAAGGCCAGAGGCAGTGCTACCCGAAACAAAACTCCACAACACCGCTTTCGGCAATAATATTTTAACGTTGATCATCCCTTTTGGAAATAAGATTTATGCCGATGAACCAACTGTCAATGGAATCAATCGCGCCCTTTCTGATTCCATTAAACGGTTTCGTTTATCAAAAGATAAATTTGTGATCGGTGGCTTTTCGGCAGGCGGCACCATTGCCCTGCGCTATGCAGAACTTTGCATGGAGAGCCCATCGCAATTTCCCATAAACCCCAAAGCAGTATTTGCGATTGATTCGCCCGTGGACATTATCAATCTCTGGGATTACTTTGATCGTGAAAAGGCCAAGAACTTTTCTTCGGCCGGGGTTAACGAGGCAAACTTTGTTCAGCCCATCATGCAAAAAGAATTGGGTGGCACACCAACAACCAACTTGGCAAATTTTGTGGAGCATTCTCCTTTTTATGCAGGCAGCAATGCGATTGGCAACGAAAAATATTTGAAGGATATAGCCGTGCGAGTGTATCATGATATGGATGTCGTTTGGCAACTTAAAAACAGGAGTAGGAGCCTGTATGATAACAATGCGTTGTGTTCATCGGAGTTGATAAGCCGGTTGATGTTGCAGGGAAATGATCAGGCAGAATTTATCCAATCACGAAATGTGGGCTACCGCAGCAATGGCATGCGGCACACCCACTCTTGGTCCATAGTTGATGAGGTGGAATTTATTCAATGGATGAAAGAGAAAATAAAGGGATAGGTATAATTGTTTGCATGTGCGATGGAGGTCTCGTGCGTAAGCCGGCCAGGGATAGAAGCCCCGCGAAGCGCTGGGTAAACTCCAAGCCCGAAGTGAGATGGGGTTGGTGCGTGGTCGGACTTGGAACGAAAAGCGCGGTACTGACGGTACCGTCAGTATGCCACATAAAATCAATTCACTCAAACTTAATCGCCCCTTGAAAATCGTTTAAATACAACTATTTTTGGTCTCAATTTTTATTGGAACAAAACACAAATTGAAATGGCAGAGATCGTAAGAATGCCCAAAATGAGCGATACCATGAGCGAAGGGGTGATTGCTAAATGGCATAAAAAAGTGGGCGATACCGTAAAATCCGGTGAGCTTATGGCCGAGATAGAAACGGACAAGGCCACCATGGATTATGAATCGTTCAACACCGGCACGGTGCTGCACTTGGGCGCGAAGGAAGGCGAGGCTGTAAAAGTAAATGATGTGCTGGCCGTAGTGGGCAACAAGGGCGAGGATTTTTCGGCACTGCTGGCCGGATCGAAAAGTGTGGCCGAGGCAAGTGGAAAAACCGAATCGGTGAAAGTGGAAACAACCACAGCCGTAGCTGAAGCGATTGACACATCGGGGATAAAAGCAGAGATCGTGTTGATGCCCAAGATGAGCGACACCATGAACGAAGGGGTGATTGCCGCGTGGCATAAAAAAATTGGCGACAGCGTGAAGACGGGCGAACTGCTGGCCGAAGTGGAAACCGACAAGGCCACGATGGAATATGAATCGTACAACACGGGCACGCTGCTATACATAGGCGCGAAAGCAAAAGAAGCCGTGGCGGTGAACGGTGTGCTGGCCATTATAGGCGAAAAAAATGCCGACTGGCAAACGCTCTTAAAGGCGCATCAAGCAAAAGGCGCAACACCCGATAAGGTGAGTGCGCCCGCTTCAATGCCCGTGGTGTCTGCCGCACCGGCCTCAACGGAAAGTTCGGCACAAGCAACGAATGGAAGGATCAAGGCTTCACCACTGGCCAAGAAAATGGCCAACGACCTGGGTTTTGATATTGGAAAAATACAAGGCAGTGGCGAAGGCGGCCGCGTGACCAAGCACGATGTGGAAACATTCAAGCCATCGGCAGCACCGGCCACAGCAAAAGCAACATCATCACCGGTAGTGTTGCCACAGGTGGTGGGCAAAGAAAGTTTTGAGGAAGTTACGGTATCGCAAATGCGCAAGGCCATAGCACGAAGGCTTGCCGAAAGTAAATTCTCGGCACCGCATTTTTATCTCACCATGGAAATAAACATGGACAAAGCGATAGAAGCGCGCAAGAGTATCAATGAAATTTCTCCGGTAAAAATTTCGTTCAACGATATTGTATTGAAAGCAACGGCATCGGCCCTGCGCCAAAACCCGGACGTGAACGTGAGCTGGCTGGGCGACAAAATGCGCAAGAACCATCACATACACATAGGCGTGGCGGTAGCGGTGAAAGATGGATTGATTGTTCCGGTAGTGAGGTTTGCCGACAACAAATCGCTGAGCCATATTGCTGCCGAGGTAAAAGACCTGGCACAAAAAGCCCAAGACAAAAAATTGCAGCCCAGCGATTGGGAAGGAAGCACGTTCACCATTTCGAACTTAGGCATGTTTGGCATTGAGGAGTTTACGGCCATTATAAACCCACCCGATGCATGCATACTGGCCGTGGGCGGGATAAAAGAAACTGCTATTGTAAAGAATGGACAACTGGCCGTGGGCAGCGTGATGAAGGTGACACTTTCGTGCGATCACAGAGCGGTGGATGGAGCGGTAGGAGCAGCATTCCTCAAAACCCTGAAAGGATTGTTGGAAGATCCGGTGAGGATATTGATTTAAAAATGTATTTGCGAACGGGGCCGTTCAATTAAATACGATTGATAGCAAACTCGCCAGCACGGAATACTTAGACTTTATGGAAAACCGCGAAACTATGAAGGTAGAAGATCCCGAGGCTGCGTATAGCAAAAAACGTTTTACCATTCATGAGTATTTAGAGGCTGAAAATGTTTCTGAACAAAAGCACGAATATTTTCAAGGTGAGGTGTTTGCAATGGCTGGGGCGAGTGACGCGCATAACGAAATATTTTCCAATTTATTTACAGAACTTGGAAATCGACTTAAAGGAAAGCCTTGCAGACCTTATGGGAGTGATAAACGTATGCATATCCCACAGAATACATTATTTACCTATCCCGATATTTCTATTTATTGCAACGGAAAAACACCTTTTGATATTGATAAAAATACATCTGTAGAGCCAACGGTAGTAATAGAGATTTTGTCTTCGGGCACCAAAAATTACGATCGCGGTGGTAAATTCAAACTGTACAGAGATATACCTACGCTGAAAGAATATATTTTGGTTGATTCCGAGTCAATCAGTGTTGAAGTATTCCGATTGAATACCGTCAATCATTGGGAGTTGGAGGAATTTAAAATAATGGATCAAAGTTTCGCCTTTACATCGCTAAACATAGTAATTTCCTTGCGCGAAGTATATGAACACACTAATCTTGTTTAAGTGATCTCAAGCAGGCTATAAAAATACATCAAACCGCCAAAGCCGCTTACAAAAAAAAAGTAATTATCGAAACAAAAGAACTGAGGTCATGCGTACTAAAAATTCTGCGATAGAATATTCAAAGAAATACCTTTCAATGGTTCAAAACCTCAACATTAAAATTGAGAAAGCATTTCTTTTTGGCTCCTATTCAAAAAATCAGCAACGTCAATTTTCAGACATTGATATAACTATTATTTCAAAAGATTTTTCCGATAATCCATTGGAAAACTGGAAAAAAGTTGGGCTTGCCAATATCAAATACAATTTGGTGGAACCTCACCTATTTACGTGGCAGGATTTTAAAGAGAAAGATGGTTTTTTAACGTCAGATGTAATTAAAAAGGGAATTGAAATAAAATTATCGTAATGGAAAAAATACACGCCACCACTATCCTTGCAGTACTTCACAACGGAAAAGTTTCTATAGCAGGCGATGGCCAGGCCACCATGGGCAACACCATTGCAAAAAGCAACGTAAAAAAAATCCGCAAGCTGCAAGACGGAAAAATAGTAGTGGGCTTTGCCGGCTCAACGGCCGATGCCTTCACCCTGCTCGATCGCTTCGAGGAAAAATTAAATGCGTATGGCGGCAACATGAAACGTGCTGCCATAGAACTTGCCAAAGATTGGCGCATGGACCGCTTCCTCCGCAGGCTTGAAGCCATGCTGATAGCTGCCAACAAAGATGAGATATTGGTGATATCAGGAACGGGCGATGTGCTGGAGCCCGACAACCATGTGGCTGCCATTGGCTCCGGTGCCATGTACGCTCAGTCGGCAGCGTTGGCATTAAAAAAACACGCACCCCATTTGACAGCCGAAGAAATTGTGCGGGACAGTATGCACATCGCTGCCGACATTTGCATTTACACCAACCACAATTTGGTGCAGGAGACTATTTCTTAGTTTGATCAGATAAATTATTCTTGATCGGAGAATGAAATCCCCCATCATTCATAAATCCACCTTCGGTTTTCTAACGAAACTTTCGCGGAACAACAATCGGGAATGGTTTACAACCCATAAAGAACATTATATAAACGCGCAGCAAAATGCAGAGCAGTTTATAGAAGCCCTTATTGGCAAAATGAATTTGCATGATCAAATTGAAACGGCTTCAGGCAAAAAAAGCCTTTACCGTATTTATAATGATGTGCGTTTTTCTGCCGACAAAACTCCTTACAATCCACGCTTTGCCGGCCACCTGAAGCGAACCAAACCAATGCTGAGGGGAGGATATTATTTTTGGATCAAACCCGGTGGATCAAAAGTAGGATGTGGTTTTTCATATCCAGCTCCCGAAGACCTGAAACGGATCCGGTTGGATATACAAAACAACTACAAGGATTGGAAAAAACTCCTCAACTCGAAAGCGATCAGCTCAACATTTGGAGCCATGCAGGGCGATAGAGTAGCCACTGTTCCAAGAGGTTTTTCCAAAGATCATCCGGCCATTGATTTGTTGCGCCATAAACAATTTTGGTTTGAGCGTTACTTCACCGACAAGCAAGTTTTAAGCGACAACTTTTTGAATGAAATAGACAAGACTTTCAAAAGCATCAGGCCATTTTTTGACTATATGAGCGAAGTGCTCACCACCGATTTGAATGGCGAAAGGATTGTTTAAATTTTTATCGTTGCTGGGGCTCAATACTCTTTCACGAGTGTTACGAATCTGTGCTTCAAAAATCTCTCAATCTTTCTTCGCCTTGGTTCGTGTTCCCACAAACCAATGACTCCATCAAATCAATGTCTCCATCAAACCAATGTCTCTATCAACTATCATTCAAAATCTCCCAATCTTTCTTAATTGATTTTCTTGCCGGGCATCACTGCTCCATTTTGATACAACACTAATTTATCAACTTGTTTCACAGCGTTTCTTTCAAACTCAATTCTCGCTTCAACAACTTTCAAATAAAATTTAGAATCGGTTTCGGGGTAGATGTTTATTTTAGGTTGCCCTGTTGCCTGTATCGTTAAGCCCTTGTTTTCGTGTGTCACCTTGATCGAAAAGGCAGGGGTGATTTCATAGGTGCCCACGTATTCTTTTAGAATGGATTCATCTACCACGAAAGTTTTTTTCAAAACCTTTAACGCACTCTGTTCATTCAATAAATGAAATCCGAGGTCATCGGCACCTGTGGTGGAGTTGGTCAGTATCACCACGGCTTTGTTTTTAGATTTATCAAATCCCGCAAAGGAACGAAAGCCACCGGTGCCTCCATTGTGCCACACTATGTTTTCGTCTTTGATGTGCCAGCCATAGCCAATTTTCATTTTGCCTGCAGCAGCTCGTGGCTGATGGGCGAGCGTAAACGCATTGGCCAATGGTGAAGCAGCATTTAATTGAGCAACCAGGTACTTCATCATATCTTCAGCATTCGAAACGATGCCCCCCGCTCCGGTGATCACGCTTTGATCATTCCAGGTCCATGCCTTCATGGGTATTTTGTCGGTATAGCCGGACGCCAACGGTTTTTCGATCCGCATGCCACTGATGAAGGTGTGGTCCATGCCAAGCGGTTTGGTGATCAACTCTTCCACTGCTTTGCTATATGGCTTTTCTTTTATCCCTGTTACGATATAGCCGAGCAAGCCCATGCCGAGGTTCGAGTATTCATATTCGCTGCCCGGATCACGCGTAAGTTCATAGTGGCTTAGGAAGTATGTGAGTTCTGCTTCGCGATAATCGATGTATGGGTTTGATGGATCTTGCGGTTGGAAATTCAAGGGCATGCGCGGAAGACCGGAATGTGCTGTGGCCAACTGTTCGATGGTGATGGCCTTTCCATTTCGTTCGGGCAATAGCATGTTGGCAGGAAGATATTTTTGTGCTGGGTCTGAAAAATTTATTTGTTGAGTTGTGCTAAGGATGGCGGCCATACTGCACGTAAATGTTTTAGTGATAGAGCCGATTTCGAAAAGTGTGGTTGACGTAACCGCTTCTTTTGTTTCTAAGTTGGCAACACCAAACGCATGATAGTTGATCTTTCCATTTTCAAAAATGCCCACCACAATGCCTGGGGTTTCTTCATACTCTACACGTTGTTTTATTTTTTCTTCACTAGTTTGACCAACTAAATTGAAAGATGCTGTTAGAAAAAGCAGTAGAATACGCATACATTAAGTGGTTTGAGGTTCAGTATTTTCCTTTTCAAGTCTTTCCAACGGTGTATCGTCAATTAAAATCACAAGCCGCTTTAAGCGGGATGAGTGTGTGAGAATTATTTTGATCACACCCAGCACGGGCACAGCCAAAATCATTCCCGCAATGCCCAATATTTTTCCTCCTATCAATAAGGCAATGATGGCCGCCAGCGCATTGATGCTAACTTTGGAACCGGTGATGCGCGGTGTGATAAAATTCCCTTCCAAAAATTGAACGACCGAGAAAATAATTATTACACCCAGTGCATACCAAATACTGTCTTTGGTGAGGAGCGCCATCAGCACTGGAAAAGTAGCCCCGATAAAAATGCCGATGTAAGGAATGATGGTGAGCAACCCCGACAGCACACCAAAAAAGATGGCATGATCAATTCCCAAAACTAATAGTCCGATACTGTTGAGCGCGGTGATGATCAGGGTAACCAGCATGAGGCCCGAAATATAGCCTTGCACAACTGTTTCAATTTCTTTTTTCCACGTCTGCTCACCTACTGCTGGCAATATGCTCCTGATAAATGCTTTAAAGCGATCGCGGTAAATCAGGAACAGAAAAATATAGATGGGTATCTGCACCATAAGAGAAATTATATTGGTAGTTGCAGCCAACAGTTCGGTGGCATAACCGCTTAGCGAAGTGATTCCATCCTTTAGAAGTTGGTTTTGTTCCAGCATGGTCAATCCTAAATAGTCTTGAAGGGAATTGCTGATGTGATCAGCGAACGAACTAAATTTTGTTTCTAAGTTGGGCAAGTCTTGAACAAGGCCGCGCAGTTGATTTGCAATCAGGGCCGTGACAATTCCGAAAAGGAGAATGGTGCCAACTAAGGCTATTGTAATGGAAGTGATGGAGGAAAGTTTTTTTTCAAGGCGTTTAACAATCGGCATGAGCACAACCGTTAAAATGCCTGCGATCAGTAAAGGGACTACAATATCCTTTGCTAAGATTGTCGCAGCAACCATGATCGAAACAATAACCAACAATTTGTATATATAGTCTAAACGGTTTAAAGAACGTGCTTCGCTGTTCATAGTCGGTTGTATTTATGTATTTAGGATTGTTCGATTGCATCAAAAATTATAGTGCAAGCTTTTTCTATTTCTTCTTCGGTGATGGTGAGCGGTGGTGCTATTCTAAAACTGTTTGGGTGCGACAAAAACCAATAGCAGATCACCCCTTTTTCTTTTGCTTTGTTCACTATGTTGTTTACTGTTTCCGGAGAATCAAAATCAAAGGCAAACAATAAACCAATCCTCCTTATCGCTTTTATTTTTGGATGCTGAAGCAATCGTTCTATCAATTGACCTTTACTTTCCACGCGAGCAAGCAGGTTTTCGTTTTCGATTACTTCCAAAGTAGCTAAGGCCGAGGCGCAGCACACGGGGTTTCCGCCAAAGGTGGTGATGTGGCCCAGCATCGGATCGTGCGATAGCAATTTCATATTTTCTTCCGAAGAAATGAAAGCACCTATTGGCAAGCCGCCACCAAATGCTTTGGCTATGGTGAGGATGTCGGGCACGATGTCATAATGTTCAAACGCAAATAATTTTCCAGTGCGGCCCATGCCACATTGAATTTCATCAAGGATCAACTTTGCCCCTGTTTCTGAGCAACGTTTTCTTACGGCTTGTAGGTAATCTTTATCGGGAATGCGCACACCCGCATCGCCTTGAACAGTTTCCATGATTACACACGAAGTGCGGTTCGTAATTTCTTTCAGGTCAGTTGAGTTATTGAATTCGATAAACTTTACATCGGGAAGCAACGGACGGAACGCTTGCTTCTTCACTTCGTTGCCCGACACACTCAACGAGCCGTGTGTGCTTCCGTGGTAGGATTTTTTGCACGAAACAATTTCCGTTCTGCCGGTAATGCGCTTGGCAAGTTTAAGGGCGGCTTCGTTTGCCTCCGTGCCCGAATTGACAAAGTAGCAACAGTTGAGCGAAGGCGGCAAAAGGCTGGTGAGTTTCTTTGCCAGTGCATTGGGTGAGGATTGGATGTACTCGCCAAAAACCATCACATGCAAATGTTTGTCGAGCTGGTCTTTGATCGCTTTGATCACGTGCGGATGGCGGTGCCCGATATTGCTCACACCAATGCCCGAAATCATGTCCATATAAATTTTTCCATCGGGGCCATATAAATAAATCCCTTCCGCCCGCTCAATGGGGATCAGGAAAGGGTAGGGGGAAGTGGGGGCGAGTGTGTGAAGAAAGATTTCTTTGCTAAATTCCATCTGTCAAATCTACAATTTTTACCAATTGTCAAGTAGCTGACGTTCGTATCTTGTACCTTTTACGTATTTAGCTGCATGAATTTACGAACAGTATCAAGTATCATGATTTTATTCCTAAGCGGTTGCATCGGCACCGACTTCGTGGACGACCCTGTCGTGGATGAACAAATAGAAATCAGCATCGCTCAACTTGCATTGATGGTTGGGGAAACCCATCCGCTTACCGCCACCTACTTTGATCAGTATGGAGTGCAGCGATCGGTTGAACTGGTATGGACTTCCTCTGCGCCATTGGTTGCCTCGGTCGATTCGCAAGGTTCAGTAAAAGCTTTGAGTGCGGGCCAGGCAATGATTGTAGCATCGTTTGGATCTGTAGTAAGTTCATTGGTAAATGTCACGGTTGTTTCAAACGCCAATCAAGTTGCAAAAGTTGAGATTGCATCACCTTCAAACAAAATTTCTTTGGCCATTGGCGAAGTCCATACTCTCACCTGGGCAGTTAAAAATATCAACAATGAAATACTTATCGGCCGCACGGTGCAATGGTTCAGCGAAAATTCATCCATAGCAACAGTAAGCAACGAAGGAAAAGTAACAGGCGTTTCCACAGGCATGGTTGACATTCACGCAAAGGTGGAAGGAGTGAAAAGCAACCTGTTGAATTTTTCTGTCGGGAGCGGCCTCACAGGCACATTTGTTAGTGCGGGTGGTTACAAAGCGGTGGGCATGGCTTCGCTTAAAGAAGTGGGAGGAAAAATAATGTTGGAGTTCAGCAGCAATTTTGAAACAAGTTTCGCGCTGGGCACATTTGTGTATATGGCCAACGTAACCAATGGTGGGCAGGTGAAAGCAAACGGACTTGAGGTGGCACAAATCACAACCAACGGTGCTAAATCTTTTGATCTTTCTGCAGTTAGCCCAGGCATAAAGTTGACCGACTATAAATATGTGATCATATTATGCAAGCCAGCGAGCGTCACGTTTGGTTATGCCGAATTGAAATAGACTATGAAGAAAATTTTATTCACGTTTTTATTTCTGCATTCACTCACGTTTCTTTTTGCCGGAGGGGGATGGCCACAGCCCAAGCGCGGAGGATATTTTAAATTGGCACAGAACTACATCCGGTCGCCTTATTTCTATGGGCCGGGCGGCACCATCGTTGACATCACCACCGTGCAACTTTTCACCACCAGCATTTATGGAGAATATGGTTTCACCAAACGCCTTACGGGGATCATGTACTTTCCTTTTTTTGTAAGGAACACACTGAACGAGACCGTGTTCAATCAAAGCGGCACGTTAATACCTGGCGATGAGTTTCAATCCATAGGCGATACCGACCTTGCTTTTAAGTATGCGTTGGTAATGGACAAGCCCGTGGTGGTAAGTGCCACTGTTTTGTTTGGTTTGCCTTTTGGAAATGACCGTGGGGGTGCAGGACAAATTTTGCAAACTGGTGATGGGGAATTTAATCAGATGATACGATTAGATGCCAGTGCTTCTTTCCATCCAAAGCCTGTGTATGTATCGGCTTATGTGGCGTTTAACAATAGGACGCGAGGCTTCTCTGACGAAATCCGTTTTGGTGCTGAAGTTGGACTGACGCTGAAAAAATTTATCCCCATCCTGAAATTCAATGTGGTTCAATCTCTTTACAATGGCGATGCCGGGGCTGTGCAAAACGGGATTTTTTCAAACAACACAGAGTATGTTTCTCCCACAGTAGAATTAAATTATCAATGGACAGAGAAGTGGGGAATATCCGGGTCAGGTGGGTTTGCCTTTGCGGGAAGAAATATTTTGGCCGCGCCCAATTGGAGTTTGGGGGTTTATGTGAAGTTGTGAAGTTGTAGGTTTTTTGTTTGGTGCCGTGGTTTAGGAAGCATTTGGTTGACGGTTGGAAGTCCTACTGCCACGAATTTTAGCAATAATTTCTTCTGCGGTTTGCTTTGACTCCCAAGCTCCAAAAGATTTATAAAAAGAGTTCTTTCGTCCACTAATGTCAGTCTTAACCGTTTGCGTCAGTTTGGAAATTAAGTCAAGTTTATTGTTCGGGCTTAGATTATTGAGCAGTTGAAGATAACCGTCAATAAGTGTTGTATTTATGTCAATTGCTTTCATTTTAGTCTCGTTTATGTTTCTACACAAAAATTATAAAAAATGATGTCATGATTCAAGGTCACCGATTAAAAGCAATATTGATTTTGTTCAAATGAATTTTCAAGAAAGATTTCGCGAGCCCACCTTATCTATAAAAGAAGTTGTCCAAGTCTTTAGCCTTAATTTCTTCTAATGAAAAATATCAGTCGCAAATTAATAAGCGATCAGTTTGGCTTAAAGAAGGTAATCTATTTTTTTTTAACTCAACTTTAAACTTGATTCCAAAACCGTTGCTAGTGCAATAGCACCCATTTAGTTCTTTTATTTTTTTCTTGTCTGCGGAAACAAGTATGGTAATGTCAGTCGTCCGGTCATTTGTCCCACGGTCAGGGTCGTTGTTAAGCCAGCATGTTTGCCAATACAAGTAGAGTCCATCCAGCAGCGTAAGTAATAAGGAATAGTCGCCCGTCAAATTTTACTTTAAAAAGTTGAGA
>JANOQB010000134.1:0-8023 GCA_031422215.1 Cytophagales bacterium
GCAGCTGGTTTTGATAAAGATGCAGTATTGATTGACGAGCTGGCGTCCTTCGGTTTTGGTTTTATTGAAATAGGTACACTCACCCCCAAGCCCCAATCGGGTAATGATAAGCCAAGATTGTTTCGCTTACCGGAGGATAGAGCAATCATCAACCGCATGGGTTTCAATAACAAAGGGGTGATTGCAGCCGTAGAGAGATTGAGGAAAAGAAAGTCGGAATTGATTGTGGGTGGCAACATTGGTAAAAATAAAGTTACTCCTAATGAAAATGCGTTTGAAGATTGTAACTATTGCTTTGAGGCACTCTATCCGTATGTGGATTATTTTGTTGTGAACGTGAGCTCGCCCAACACACCCAACCTTCGCGAATTACAAGAGAAGGGACCACTCAAAAAATTATTGTCGCAGGTGAAGGCGTTGAGTTTGGCGAAAGAGAACCCTAAACCTGTTTTGTTAAAGATTGCTCCTGACCTCACTGAAAGTCAACTAACAGATATTGTTGAAATACTTCTTGAAACAAAAACGGATGGCGTGATAGCAACCAATACCACAATTTCACGTGAAGGGTTGAAAACCAGCCATGAAACAATTGCAACCATCGGAAACGGTGGGCTAAGTGGATTGCCATTAAGCAAGCGATCAACAGAAGTAATTTCTTTTTTGCGCAGAAAACTCGGCAAAAATTATCCCATCATTGGTGTAGGGGGAATAATGAATGCTGATGATGCCATCGAAAAACTAAATGCCGGAGCTGATCTCGTTCAGGTTTATACGGGCTTCATTTACGAGGGGCCGGGGATTGTGAAATCAATTTTGAAAAAGTTGAATCAAGCTTAGTGGCACTATTTTTTTAGGGTTAACTAAAAGTCAGTCTGTCATTGCGGCCCTGCCCTTTGCCGGCAGGCTTTGATCTTTTTTTTGTGTTGATAATTAATCCTACTTTGTCATGTTACTGTATCAACGTTATAAACCGATGCTCCCGAGATGAAAGCCCTGAAAGGGCGGTAATAACTAACGCGGGGTGAAGCCTTGCGTTTGCTGAATGCTAATCACAGCATAAGCCCTGAAAGGACGGAATATATTCCGCCCTGTCAGGGCTTTGATACAACTCTTCAGTTTAAAACGCAGGGCTGTACCCTGCGTTACTTTGATCCCGCCCTTTCAGGGCTTGCAGCATTACGTAACTCTTATTTCGATAAAGTCAATCTACTGCCGGAATGGGCAGGGTTAAACAAGTGCATGGCTTTTTGAGTAATCTCTCAATTTTCTGTGCATCAATTTTCTAACTGTTTAATGAAAGTAAGCTGTTGTTCAAAAATTCCGGATCATGGCCATGTCATGAAAGGTAAGTACTCCCAACCGCACTCCGAGTGTAATTTCGTGCGTGGTAAATTGTGTGCCCACCGATTTATTTGTGGGCAGTTCAAACACATATCCAAACCGAAAGGTGTCGCCTAAGTTTATCTGCGCGAGAAACCCGTAGGCAGAAAAATTTCGGGTGAACAAACCCAACGTATAACTGTCATCAACTTTTAGCGAAGCTGCATAGTCAAAAGAAATGGGTGCTCCGCTTACCGTGCGGGCAAGCACCCACGGTTTTAGTTTTATCCTGTTTGAAAGTTGAACCACATATCCTGCAAATAAATAAGCGTGCTGGTTGTACAAAGCCGTGCTCACCGATTCGCCCACAGAAGTAGCCTTCAACAATTTGGGCACCGAGAGCCCTACCATAAACCGCTGGTTGTGCAAAAGCAAACCCGATCCGATGTTGGGCTTCCACTCGCTTATGTTTGAAAATTTTGTGTCGGCCCGGTTGATTTTTAAATCATCGTAATCGCTTTGGTAATTGATCACTCCGCCCTGCAAGCCGAATGAAAGTGTCAAGTCGTTGTTCAATTTAATATGATAGCCATACGTAGCTGTTACCTCAATGGTTTTATCGGTGCCAATCTGATCTTGTAAAATGATGAGGCCTGCACCCATGCGGTTGTTTGCCAGCGCGATGTGCGCGTTGGCATTCATGGTAACAGGGCTTCCCTCAAAGCCTGCCCATTGTTTGCGGTACATCACCGATGCATTTAAATCGGTAGTGATGCCGGAGTATGCTGGGTTGATGAGCAAAGGGTTCATCATGTATTGAGAGTAGAGCGGATCTTGCTGGGCATAAATTTTTACACCCGAAATCAAAAGCAGCAGAAGCAAAATATTTTTCTTCATGGTCAGCGTTTTAAGGAGATGAAGCCCGTGATGGATTTTCCATTGGAGAAATCGATTTTATAGAAATAGGTTCCCGTTGGCAATTCCTTGCCTGAGTTGGTTTCACCAGCAAACACACGCGATAGGTTATCATAATTATCAATATCAAAAACCACATCGCCCCAACGATTATAAATGGTGACTTTGTTTTGGGCAGCATTCTCAACTACATCCACATATTTAATGATCATGAAGTCGTTCAGCCCATCACCATCGGGCGTCAAGCCATTGAATACTTCCACGTCACCAACCACATCAATGTTTATCACGCGCTGTGCACAAGCACCGCTCAGGTCGCACACTTCAATCGTTATCCGGTCAATCCCCGTAAAGGGCATTCCATTATAATCAACAGTAAGTTCAAAAGAAGAAGAAACAGAAGCCGATGCCCCGCGCGAAGTGGTATTTCCAACAACCCGAAGAGAGGTGAAGTCGATGTTGTTATCGGGGTCGCTTAGGATGGTTGTCAAATCAAAAATCAATTTCCCTTCTATGATAATGGCCAAAGGCGCAGAAGCTATGTTGGGTGGCGAGTTGGGGGTGCCGCTGCCCGTGCAAGGTTGATTCGTAGAAGTTACGGCCACTGCATCAGAAGCTGGCGACAAGCAATTTACCGAGTTGCCAACCCTTACCGTGTGCGATCCGGCCGTGCTCACCGTTATGCCCTGTGTGGTTTGCCCACCCGACCATTGGTAAACTGCAAAACCCGATGGGGCTAGCAACGCCACGGTGGTTGTTCCGCAGAGCGATGTGCTTCCAAATATTTCAATAACAGGTTTGGCAGGCGGTGCCGATACAGTTACGATCATTGGGTCCGATAAATCGCTGGGGCAGTTAGAGCCATCGACAACCCTCACCGTATAATTGCCTGATGCATTCACAATGATTTGTTCTGTGTTGGCACCAGTTGACCACAGGTATGTAAATCCTGTAGGAGCCGATAGCGTCACGCTTCCACCACTGCACAAATTTGTTGGGCCGCTTGCTTGCAACACGGGCTTGGCGGGTTTTGGCGAAAAAGTAAATGTTGTGGCATCGGAAACAAGACTGGTGCACGTGCCATTGCCCACGGTAACAGAGTAATTTCCATTTATCGTAACCAAAATCTGCTGCGTGGCCATTCCGTTCGACCACGTGTATGTACTAAAACCTGCCGGGGCCGAAAGCAAAAAACTATTGCTTTCACACAACGTAATGTTGCCTGTGGCATTGAGCGTGGGTTTGGATGTGCTGTTGATAATGGCACTTACTTTAGTGCGCGCACTTTCGCACAAGGTGGCCGGGTCGAACACGGTAACAAAATAATCTGTGTTCGCAGAAATGGAAGGCGTAACAAACGATGCGCCCGTGAAGAGTGAGGTAGCAACTGTGGCATCGGCATACCATTTATAAACCTGACTGCCTGTTGCTCCGCTCGTGGCAGTGAGGGTTACGGTGCCACTGTTGCATCGGCTTACTGCGGGAACTGTTGGCGCAGAGGGTGCTGTACATATTAGCACGTCAAAATTTTCCATCTGCACCGCGCTCCAAATCCCATCGGCATCTTTTACGCGCATGCCCAATTTATGCGGCCCACTCGTTATGCCAATTATTGCTATCGGAAAAATCTGATTGATGGTGGGGCCTGTGGGATTGACCGTGGCAGGAAGTCCATTTCCTTCACCGGGGTCGGTGTCAATAAAATATTCTGCCGCCACAATATCGCCAACGGTTGTATTGATGGGCGATACATAAAATCCACGGCTCTCGAATATTCCCCACTGGCCATCGCCACCTTTGGTGCGGACAGCAAGAAAATGAAAACCCGGTGTCAAACCGGTGATGGGAATAGTTGCTGTGAAGTTGGAGGTGGCTCCAGCTGTGATCGGGATGGAAATTCCATTTCCGTTTCCGGGATCGGTATCAAAAAAATATTCTGCCGCAATTATGTTGGGAACATCGGTGGTAGAACCTGTTACATAAAACCCACGGCTTTCAAATATTCCCCATTTGTCATCTACGCCTTTGGTGCGCACCGCAAGAAAATGAAAGCCCGGTTGCAAGCCTGCGGTGGGAAGTGCCACCGTAAAGTTTGTTGTTGCCCCTGCCGTAATTGGTATGGCAGTTCCATTTCCGTTTCCAGGATCGGCATCAAAAAAATATTCGGCAGCCACAATGTTGGGAACATCAGTAGTGGAGGCCGTGATATAAAACCCACGGGCTTCAAATACGCCCCATCGTCCACCCAATCCTTTGGTGCGGATGGCCAAAAAGTGAAAACCAGGTGATAGACTTGCTGTGGGAAGTGCCACTGTAAAATTTGTTGTTGCCCCTGGTGTAATGGCAATGGCAGTTCCATTTCCGTTTCCGGGATCGGCATCAAAAAAGTATTCTGCAGCCGAAATGTTTGGAGCATCGGCAGTGGTGGCAGTAATGTAGAACCCTCTGCTTTCAAAGATGCTCCATACACCACCTGTTTCTTTTGCCCTTATGCCGAGGAAGTGAAAACCCTGACTTAATAAAGTTGTGGGAATGTTAGTCGTGAACGAAACGTCACCCGCAGTGGGCGTAAAAGTTATGGCCACACCATTTCCTGCACCGGGGTCGGTATCAAAAAAATATTCTACCCTTGTTATCGCTTGACCGTTTGAGTTGATTGAAAAAAGAAAAAGCGTTAGGAATATAGTAGGCAGTAGCCAGTAGGCGGTAGGCAGGACTGTCTCCGATTTATTCCGTCTATCGTTTCTGTTACTTCTTTTCATATAGTTACTTAAAGTCCCTACAGTCTCAATACTGCCTTCTGCTCCCTGCCTATTTACTTTTTATTTCGTTGCTTAAAATCCATAAGTCTCAGATACTGCCTGCCGCTCCCTGCCTACTGCCCCCTGCCTACTACTAATTACTTTTCCTAGCGTCCACCGTCACGCTCAAGTTCCCTCCGGGCGTTACCGTAGGGGTAGTAATGTTCATGCTGAAAATTCTTGGAATACGGCTGTTGCGGCTGTTGTTCCAATTCAAACTTCCCGTGGCATCGAACAGCAAGCCCATGTCTTTGCCATCGCTGCCGGAGTTGTTGGCAGGGCCTGCGGCAATGGTGAAATTCAACGAGGGATTTGAAGAACCAGCATTGACAGAAGTTTGGTCCACCATGCCCGGGCTTGTATTGGCCACATTGCCTCCACCATCCACATTGTTGCTTCCTGGAACCGCCCACGGTGTGGCATTGGAAGTTGCGTTGGTAGAATTTAAAGTAATGTTGTTGGTAATGTTGTTATTGAATGTGCTGGAACTTACGTTGATACCAACATTGGCCTGGTTGAAGATATTATTGGAAAAAGTTAGGAACCGGCAATTGGTAACAAATACGGAAACCGTACCCCCTCCGCTATTGTTGCTGCTCGTAAATAGATTGTGGTCGAAGCGCACATTCACGCTATTGGTAAGGCCATTAACTTGATAGGATAGGCAGCAAACGGAAAAGAAGAAATAATTGTTTTGAAAAAGAAAATTCTGATAGGTGGAGGTGCTTGAGAAGTTTAAAGCATTATAGAATATACACCCCTCAATCAAAAAACCGCTTGAGGCCAAATCCCAATTGAGCGCACTACCGAACTGACATCTTATAAGACGTATATTGTTGGTGCCAAAATCGCCACTTACTGCATTTCGGCTTACAGTTACTGTAACATTAAAAACTAAGCCTTGCAACTCAGAACCATCGGGACTTCCCCCGGCAGGTGAATTACGAATGTTTGCACCTTCAACAATTGCTTGAAGAGGCAAGTTTTTATCGGGCGACCAGCCCGGCCCTATCACTGTAATCTTTTTATCCTGAATGGTAAAACTAGCGTAGTTGTTAGGGCTACCATACACATACACGGTATCGCTGTCGGCACTCGCATCAATGGCCGCTTGAATGGTGCTGAATTGACCCAGTGTAGAAGGGTTGCTACTGACGGTGCGCACAGTGGCAAAGGCACTTAGGGCTGCGATGAGTGCCACAAAAAAGAAGATGGACTTTTTCATATTCAGATGAGTTTAGTGATTGATGAATTATAGAATAAATGTAGAAGTACCCATTCATCAACTCAATACCTGAATACGGTGAATTTTGCTTGTTAAAAAATACCGGGATTCAGGTAGATGATAACGTGCGTTAATACTGTACTTTGGCCAAGTGAAACAAAGAATAAAGTGTGCGCTGCTTGTGGCCGCCTTGTGTGGGGCTATCCACTTTTCATATTCGCAGGCCAAGCCACAAAAATATATCGACAGCCTGCTGACTATTGCGGGCTACATAAAACCCGACAGCAATTCTATCAATGCCCTCACGCATTTGCAGCGCTACTATTTCGAGCGTGGACTCATGGACTCAACCTTGAAGTATGCAAGGAAGGCTTTGCCAATAGCAAAAAAATTGGAAGTCAACAAAAGTATTGCCCGAATACATTACAATTTAGGATTAACCTACACCAACCTGACCCAATACGATAGTGCTGCCGCTAACCTTAACAGGGCGTTGGCGCTCATGCCACTGGTTAAGGATACCGTCATGCAAATCAACTGTTACAATTCGTTTGCCTTGCTGGCCAATTACCAATCGGATTACAATACTGCTGTGGCCTATTTAACAAAGGCCGCTAGATTGATTGACCAATCACGTTCACCAAAAATAAAAATATGGCTGCCCCAAACTTATGGCAACATGGGTCATAACTTAATTGCCGAGAAGCAAATTGAAAAGGGCATTGAATATGAGAAGAAGGCTTTGCTGTTAAAAAATTATCCCAATGAAGTACGCTACCGGGTGCAGTTGCACTTAGATATTTTCGATGCATACCTACAGCTCAATCAATTGCCGTTGGCCAAAAACCATCTCGACTCGGCCATCGAACTAAACCACCCACTCGACAATAAAGTACTATCAGGGATGGTGGCCAATAATGAAGGCTTCTATTATCAAACGATACAAGATTATGGCAAAGCATTGACAGCTTATTTGAAAGCATACCAGCTTTATGAGGTCATTGGAAATAATTATTTGAAAGCGGAAGCAGGCGACAACATTGCACAACTATATTATAAGACGGGCAACTTTGCCCCCATTGAAAAATATGCAAAAGAAGCCAACACCATCGGCAAACAAACGAAACATTATAAATTAGTGGCCAGCACGTATGAGGTGTTAAAGAAAAATGCATCCCGCCAAGGAAATTTTAAGGATGCTTGGGCATATTCCGAACAAAATAAAATCTATGCCGATAGTGCCACTAACCAAGAGACACAAAAGACCACGCTTTCGCTGGAAGCTAAATATCAAAACCAAAAAAAGGAAAAAGAGATAGCTGCGCTTACCACTACCAATGCGCAAAAAGAATTGGAGGTAATAAAACGAAACCGCTTTTTGATGGTGGGTGGAATAGCCGCAGCCGCTGCGTTGGTTGTCCTCGGATTATTTTATAAAGTCAGTAGGCAAAAGCAAACTATGGCTGAGCGCGACAAAAAAATCCAACAAGAACAAATAAAATTTTTGGAACGCCAACAACAGGTAATCTCATTGCAAAGCATGATTAACGGACAAGAATCCGAGCGCACCCGCATAGCCAAAGACCTGCACGATGGCCTGGGCGGATTGTTCTCTACGGTGAAAATGTATTTCAGCACCTTGCAGCACGATGCGCCTGTGCTAAAAGAGAATGAGCTGTTCCAAAAAAGTTTTTCGCTGGTAGATACCGCTTCCGAAGAAGTAAGGCGCATAGCCCACAACATGATGCCCGAAGTACTAATG
>JANOQB010000135.1:0-1755 GCA_031422215.1 Cytophagales bacterium
AATTCATGCCTATCGAAATTTATTCAAACAAAAGAGGAAAAACGTTTGAACGTGCCACCAGCAATTTCTTTGATAGCCCATTGAACGGAATGTGGAATAAATTAACCCTCTATGATTTCGATCAAGATGGCGATGAAGATATGCTCGCAGGAAATTTTGGATTGAATTCGCAACTGAGTGCGAGTGAAAAAGAACCAGTATCCATTTTCTATAAAGATTTTGATAAAAACGGATCGATAGATCCGATCATGACAGTATTTATTGAAGGTCAGGAATATCCTTTTGCCAG
Source organism: Cytophagales bacterium (assembly GCA_031422215.1). Lineage (GTDB taxonomy): Bacteria > Bacteroidota > Bacteroidia > Cytophagales > Cyclobacteriaceae > ELB16-189. The sequence goes on from JANOQB010000135.1 coordinate 290, forward strand.
TCGCGATGAATTGTTGGATCAGATATACAGCATGCGCAGCAAATTCACAAACTATGAATCGTATTCCGAGGCAAGGCTTCAAACGATTTTTTCAAAGAATGATCTCAAGGACGCAAAGATACTTCGGGCAACCACGTTGGAGACGGTCTATTTGGAAAATCGCAAGGGGAAATTCATAAGGCACCAACTGCCTGCCGAAGCACAGTTTTCACCGGTATATGCCATCACACCCATAGACTACAACAAAGATGGAAAGATGGACTTTCTCCTACACGGAAACCAAAGCTCCATTCGCATCCGGATGGGGGTTATTGATGCAAGTTTTGGCCAGCTGTTTGAAGGGGATGGAACGGGTGGCTTCCGATACATCTCCCAGACAGATTCTGGATTGACATCCGTAGGTGATGTTAAATCTTGCCAGGCAATTACAATCAACAATGAAATCTATTTGTTGGTTGGAATCAACAATGTGGGCGTGGAGACCTATAAACTTAATTCAAAATGAAGGCTATCGATCACTTGCTCACCACGTGGTTTGTACTTGTAATGTCGTTCAACGGATATGCCCAACCCCAAAATTCGCGTAAGGAGGAAGTCGCATTATTTACAGATAATGTTTTTCACCTATCAGAAATTATGCTTCATGATGTGGCCAACCCTCCCGCTGCAAGCCGGTTTTATGCCTACTCCATGCTGGGTGCATACGAAGCCATTTATCTGGGAGAAAATAAGTTGACCAATTTGAACAATTTGTTCAAAGAAAAATTTCAGATCATCCCTCCATCAAAACCAAAGAATTTGATTGCATCGTTTGCGGCCATATATACCATGCTAGATGTGGGCAGACAACTTATGCCATCTGGATTTTTATTGGAGAAGGAGATAAATAAGTTGATCGAGTTTTACACGTTGGAAAAGGGCTTGGCTCCACGCGATCTTAAATCAAATATTGGTTTTTCCCAGGCCATTTCGAAGCAAGTGGTTGCGTATGCCAAAAGCGATGGTTATAATAAGTTGAGCACCTATAGACGCTATTCTCCAAGCAAAAAGGAAGGAAGATGGTACCCCACACCACCCGAATATATGGGGGCCATAGAGCCGCAATGGAAAACAGTGAGGTCTTTCTTCCTCGATTCAGCAGCTCAATTTGCACCCTCTCCACCAGCCCCATTTAGTACCGATCCAAACAGCAGCTTTGTCAGGCAAATGAAGGAGGTGTATGATTTTTCAAAGCAACTGACTAGTGATCAGCGGGACATTGCTAATTTCTGGGATTGCAATCCTTTTGCGGTTGACTACTCCGGGCATTTGGCCATCGGATTAAAAAAAATTTCACCCGGTGGGCATTGGATAGGCATTACCGGAATTGCCTCTATAAAGGCGAAACTTCCCCTTGACTCTGCCATTCTCGTCCATACTATGGTTGCCCTTACTTTACAGGATGCATTTATAAGCTGTTGGCAAGA
>JANOQB010000136.1:0-2377 GCA_031422215.1 Cytophagales bacterium
GCCCACAAGGCCGACACACCTGTAGTTGGTATTCATCGTTGAAACTTTAGTTTGTTGTTGACCCGCAACGTGGAGTGATACTCTGAGGATCGATTAAGTCATGTACCCCTTTGTCTTTATTATTGAGTGATGGAGAATTCATCAAATACTTTTACCGATCTTTACACTATGAAATGCGCCAGGGTAGGAGGAATGAATATAGTGATATGGATTATCACCTTTGCCATAGCACAACCCAGCTTCGCACAAACATTCACATCTTCCAATCTGCCCATCGTTATTATCAACACAAACGGATTTGCAATAGCCGATGAACCAAAGATAACTGCCGACATGGGCATCATCCACAACGGTGTTGGTGTCCGAAACAACCTTATCGATCCACAAAATAATTACAACGGAAAAATCGGCATTGAAGTAAGAGGTTCCTCTTCACAGATGTTTCCCAAAAAGCAATATAGCATTGAACTGCGCGATGGCCTGGGCGCAGGAGTGGCCGCCTCGTTGTTGGGCATGCCTGCCGAAGAGGACTGGGTGCTATTTGCGCCTTACAACGACAAGTCGCTGATGCGCGATGTACTGGCCTACAAACTTGCACGCGACATGGGCCGCTATGCACCGCGCACACGTTACTGCGAGTTGGTGTTGAATGGCGAATACATGGGCATCTATATTCTGATGGAAAAAGTAAAGCGCGATAAAAACCGCTTGGATATTGCCAACCTTGCCCCCGATGAAATTGCTGGGGACAACCTCACCGGGGGCTATCTCATTAAGATTGATAAACAATCGGGCAGTGGCAATGGTGGATGGCTCTCATCTTTCGCGCCACCCAACAGAGCTGGCAACCAACAAATATTTTATCAATACGATTATCCATCGGCCGCTAATATTGTACCACAACAGAAAGAGTATATAAAAAAGTACCTATTTGATTTCGAGACTGCGTTGATTGGAACCTCGTTCACCGATCCGGCAAACGGCTACGAAAAATTTATTGACGTAGATTCATTCATTGATTTTTTTATCATGAACGAGGTAGGAAAAAATGTGGACGGCTACCGGCTCAGCACCTACCTGCACAAGAAAAAAGATTCTGACGGTGGTAAGTTGCACATGGGCCCTGTGTGGGATTTCAACCTGGGGTTTGGCAATGCCGACTATTGCACCAAAGGAAACCCCGAAGGCTGGGTCACTAATTTCAATTCAATTTGCAGTCAGGATTTTTGGCTCATTCCTTTTTGGTGGGATAAATTATATTCCGATGGAAGGTACCGTCATAAGTTGGCCGTGCGGTGGCAGCATTTGCGCACCAATCAACTTAAGACGGATAAGGTTATCACCTACATCGATTCGGTGGCAAGTGTGCTGAATGCCGAGTCGCAGCAACGGAATTTTCAGCGGTGGCCTGTGCTGAACAAATATATATGGCCCAATTATTTTGTTGGCCCCACATATACCTCGGAAGTTAATTGGTTGAAGAATTGGGTTACAGACAGGCTTAATTGGATAGATGCAAACATGCCCACGGTGATCACCGCTATTGAACAGAGCAACAACGATTTCACTTTGAGCATGTTCCCCAATCCGTTTAGCCACGAAATCCAAATCAACTATACGATGAAGACCGCTGGAAAGATCACCATTCAAATTTTTGACTCACTGGGCCGTCTAGTAAAAACAACTTACGAAACAAGAGAGCAACCTGGCGACTATCAATCGCAATGGCAAGCGTTCGATCAGCCAACAGGAGTGTATTATTATAAAGCTTGGCTTGGCGAAAGTAAATTGATTTACGGAAAAATTATCAAGTGTGAGTAGGAAGTCAGAATATAGGAGATAGTAGTTAGGAGTTGTTTGAATTTGTTGTTGAGTTTGTAATTTAGAAGTCAGAATATAGGTGTTAATTCTGCCGATTGGCACCCAATAAATTTAGAGTATATCTGAAAAGCATATACCTTTGGACAAAGACAATACCATGAAAAATCTATCGGTAAAACTTGAAGACGACATTTTTCAGGAGACTGAAAAAATTGTGACCAAAGTTAAAATGAACCGGAACAGATATATAAACGAAGCTATCGGATTCTATAATCGACTTCATAAACGGAGGCTTCTTTCAAAACAGTTGAGTAAGGAATCAAAAATTGTTTCTAAGGTTTCATTGGAGGTCTTAGCTGAATTTGAAAAACTGAACGATGAGGATTAAACAATTCGAAATCTGGATAGCCGACCTAAATCCAAGAATTGGAACAGAAACAGGAAAAACCAGACCCGTTATCATTGTTCAAACGGACTTATTAAATAAAGAACATCCTTCTGTAAGCTCCCCCGAAAATAGGACAGTTTAAGATTAGACAAAAGTCTTTTACATTTA
>JANOQB010000137.1:0-6027 GCA_031422215.1 Cytophagales bacterium
AACCTGCTTTTCAATGATTGTAATTCGTATGATGCCTTAAAGACTGGTGCAACAATCTATACAACCTTTTTTGCCTGCGGTCGGTGTTGTCACCGCACCTCTTTTTGTCCCCACTGTGTGAAGCATGAAAGCGCACAGAGAATCTCCGCCATCGTTGGTGTTCTTCACCAACGATCAAATCAATCTTCATCATGATTACTGAATTGTTGTTTATTCAAATTTATCTGCTTGTTGTTGAAGAACATCAGCAAGGGCAAGATCAGATGCGTCAGCCTGTGCCATAATGCCCGCCATCGCTGCATTGTGGTTTTGTTTTCATAAATTCGTTTTACTAACCTATTCTCAACTATGAATTACCTAACCCATTGCCTCCTCGGCTTGATATTGCTCTTATCAAGTTGCTCCGTCCCTACTTCATCAGAAAAAAATAATCCGGTTCAGTCCCGTGTGGATTCATTGATCCGGTTAATGACTATCGAAGAAAAAATTGGCCAACTCAATTTGCCATCGGCAGGTGCATTCGTCACCGGCAATGTAGAGAGTTCCGATATCGCCAGGAAAATTGAACAGGGCCAGGTAGGAGGATTGTTCAATATTAAAACCGTAGCCAATATCAAGGCCATGCAAAAAATTGCGGTTGAAAAAAGCAGGTTGAAAATCCCGATGTTGTTCGGAATGGATGTGATCCATGGTTATGAATCGGTGTTTCCGATTCCATTAGGGCTAAGCTGTAGTTGGGACATGAAGCTGATTGAACGCAGTGCGCGCATAGCGGCTACCGAAGCGAGTGCCGGTGGCATCAACTGGACTTTCTCGCCTATGGTGGATGTTTCGCGCGATCCGCGTTGGGGACGTATTTCCGAGGGGAGCGGGGAGGATCCATTTCTTGGCTCCGAAATAGCGAAGGCCATGGTGCGTGGTTTTCAGGGAAATGATTTTAACTCCAATACATCTATCATGTCCTGTGTAAAACATTATGCACTTTATGGAGCTTCGGAGGCAGGGCGTGATTATAACACTACAGACATGAGCCGCGTGCGGATGTACAATGAATATTTGCCACCTTACAAAGCAGCGGTAGATGCAGGCGTGGGAAGTGTGATGGCATCCTTCAATGAGATTGATGGCATTCCGGCCTCGGCCAATAAATGGTTGCTCACCGAGGTGTTGCGCAATCAGTGGGGCTTCCAGGGATTTTTGGTTTCCGACTACACCGGCATTAATGAGATGGTGAATCACGGCATTGGCGATTTGCAAACCGTAACAGCACGGGCATTGGATGCAGGGCTTGATATGGATATGGTAGGAGAAGGAATGCTCACCACGTTAAAGAAATCGTTGGACGAAGGAAAGGTGACAGAAAAACAAATCACCGATGCATGCCGCAGGATATTGGAAGCGAAATTCAAGCTCGGACTTTTTGATGACCCGTTTAAGTATTGCGATGAGCAGCGCGAGAAATCGGAAATATTTACCGATGCCAACCGTGCCGAGACGAGGGCAACCGCAACGAAAAGTTTTGTGCTCTTAAAAAACAAAGGCAATGTGTTGCCCCTTAAAAAATCAGGTACCATCGCGTTAATTGGCCCCCTGGCCAATGCCAAAGAAAACATGACCGGCACATGGAGTGTGGCAGCAAGATTTTCGGAATCAATTTCGGTGCTGGATGGTTTGAAGGATGCCACGGCAGGAAAAGCAAAAATCGTTTACGCCAAAGGCTCCAACCTCGATGCCGACTCCGCCATTGAAGCGCGTGCCACCATGTTTGGAAAAGGCATGAACCGCGACAAACGATCTGCGGATGCGATCCGTGCAGAGGCATTGCGGATAGCGGCCACTGCCGATGTTATTGTAGCTGCAATGGGCGAAGGAGCGGAATTTTCTGGTGAGGCTGCGAGTCGCACCGATATTGAAATCCCCGAAACCCAACAGGATTTATTAAAAGCACTATTGAAAACCGGAAAGCCGGTGGTGCTTGTGTTGTTCACAGGCAGGCCGTTGGTGCTCAAATGGGAAGAAGAAAATGTGCCGGCCATTTTAAATGTTTGGTTTGGTGGGAGCGAGGCGGGCAGTGCCATTGCCGATGTATTGTTTGGTGAGGTGAACCCTTCTGGAAAACTGACCACTACTTTTCCGCAACATGTGGGGCAAGTGCCTCTTTACTATGCACACAAAAACACCGGTCGTCCATTGAGCGGCCCGTGGTTTCAAAAGTTTCAATCCAATTATATTGATGTTTCCAATGAACCGGTCTATCCATTTGGATATGGTTTGAGCTACACCACGTTTGATTACAGCGATGTGGCCTTGAGCAAAAAAGAAATTCAATCCACCGATACGCTCATGGTTTCCTGCACAATAACCAACACCGGTAAAGTGGCAGGCGAGGAAGTGGTTCAACTCTATATCCGCGATGTGGTGGGTACCGAAACACGGCCTGTGAAGGAGCTAAAAGCGTTTCAGAAAATAAAGTTGGAAGCGGGTGCATCGCAGACCGTGAAGTTTAAGATCACCACCACTGACCTTTCGTTTTATCACAACGACCTGAAATTTTTTGCGGAACCTGGGGATTTTCAAATTTTTGTTGGGGGCAATTCGCGCGATAACAAGTTAGCCACATTTGTTTTGAAGTAGTGAAGTAGATGAATTGTTGATTGATAACTACCAGACGAAAAAACATTTTTGGTGTGTATTAATCTGTGAATCTGTGGCTAAGTTGAATTCTGGGAATATGAACCACAAAGTCATGAAGCGCACAAAGGCACACAAAGACAATTATTTTCCAATCTGAGCAATCAGCGGCAAAATATATTGATATATTAATCTGTGAATCTGTGGCTAAGTGAAACTTTCAAAATAACTCCCCTTTTAAGGCCGTTCCTCTGGAACTTGGATTGGCTATAATTTATCTGGCTACCATAAGTGCGTCCCTCCGGGACTACTGTTAAATGCAGCAAAAATCCCGTAGGGATGATGCTTATGGTAGATACCCGTCAAGTTAAATCAGCACCAAGTCCCAGAGGGACGGCCTTACCTATTTGCGGAAGTTGTTTTGACAATTTCACTAAGATTACACTCATCAGATATTAAATCACAATCTGGCGTAAGAGTTCATCCTGATTTACTAAATTTAATCATGCTAAGATGGACTCCCTACACCATGGTGCGCATTGCACTGTTTTTTACTTCGGGCATCCTGTTGGGCATCTATCAACCTGAGTTGATCAACGCGCAGGTTGGCGTACTTATCTTGCTTACCATTGTTCCTGCCTACTACATGGGCTATTTGTTTTTGCACAATCGCCACGTGGTGCGGCTGCTCACCGGCCTGGTTGGCCTGATCGCAATTTTTTTATTTGGGTTCCTTCACCTCTTATATTCTACCGGGTCGCGCTCTGAGGATCATCTGCTAACTGTTAAGGAGCCAATCCAATATTACGAAGCCATTGTGAGGAGCGCACCGGAATCCAAATCAAAATCGTGGAGGATGGAAGTGGAGGTTAAGAAAGTTATGACAACGCAATGGCAAGATAGAAATGGAAAAGTGCTACTGTATGTTTCAAAAAAATCCGTTGACAAAATTCCCTGGAAGTATGGAGACCACATTCTGATCAGGGGCAAACCTCTTGAGTTAAAACCACCGGCCAACCCGTATGAATTTGACTTCAAGCGTTTTCTTGGTTTTAAAAATATTTATCATCAGCAGTTTATTTCATTTGATCAAACACAAAAAATCAGCGACACGGAAAGAAAAGGATTTTTGTATTATTCGCTTGCCGCCAGGGCTTGGGCTTCGTCAACCATTGCTCAATATATCGATGGCGAACAAGAGCAGGCAATTGCCATGGCGCTCGTGCTGGGCGTAACCGAGGGCATCGACACCGATTTGCAAAATGCATACGCGGCAAGTGGTGCCATGCACGTGCTGGCAGTGTCCGGTCTTCACGTGGGCATTATTTATGCGATACTTCTTTTTTTGTTGCGTCCACTTAACCGGTTTGCCTGGAGCCGATGGGCTGTGTTCGCGATAAGCCTTGTTTGCCTTTGGCTGTTTGCTTTCGTAACGGGGCTTTCGCCTTCGGTACTGCGGGCCGTGACGATGTTTTCCTTTATCGCCTTAGCGCGGCCTCTTGGATGGCGCACCAATATTTACAATACCCTTGCCGGCTCTGCGTTTTTGCTTTTGTTGTACAACCCTTATCTCATTATGTCGGTGGGGTTTCAATTGTCGTACTTGGCCGTGCTGGGCATTGTGTATTTGCAACGACCGATTTACAGCCTTTGGGAAATTGAAAACCGGGTGGGCGATTGGGTTTGGCAAATCACGTGTGTGTCTATCGCTGCACAAATTTCCACCTTTGCATTGGGTATGCTGTACTTCCATCAGTTCCCCGTTTATTTTTTGGTCTCGAATCTTTTTGTGATCCCTTTGTCCACGCTCGTTTTGGTGATTGGCATTTTGCTTTTAGCGATCAGTGCATGGTCGTCCGTGGCTTCATTGATTGGAGTAACGATAACCTACCTGATCAAAGCACTAAACTGGATTGTATTCAAAGTAGAAGAAATGCCTTTTAGCCTGATAGAAGAAATACACCTGACTACCTTTCAATGTTGGGTGATCATGGTTTTTATGATGGGCTTGATTTTTATGATCGAGTTCAAATCAATACGCTGGCTATATGTGGCAGGCGTTAGCGCGGTGATCGTTGCCGTAACACAGTGGGTCCACTTCCATGAATCGGTAAGACAACAGCAGTTTGTGGTGTATAGCGTAAATGGATTTTCTGCGATGGAATGGATGAGCCACGGACAAAGCTATTTTCTGGCAGACTCGGCTCTGGCAAAGGATCAGGAGCGGATACGCTTTCATATCAAACCAAACAGGTTGAACAGTGGCATCAGCAAAGTGCATCTGCTATTGCCCTTTCGAAGCGAGGTAACAAAAGGGGTGAGTTTATTTAGTTGGAACGGAAGCTCGTTAGCTTTTGTGCAACACAAAAATTATTCCTTGCCCGAATTGGCCGAAATCGACTACCTTGTCGTTGGTAAAAATTCCGTTGACATAAATAAATTATCCAAGCACGTGAAGGTGAAAAAAGTGATTTTGGATGGAAGCAACTCGCGGTGGTATTTGAACCGATGGAAAGAAGTTGCCAAGCAGAAAAATATTTCTGTTCATTCAGTTTTGGAAGATGGTGCATTTGTTTTAACCGATTGAGAAGTAACATGAGCCTTGTAATATATTCCATAAAAGATCGGGTTTGCTACCTCACCCTCAACCGGCCTGAAAAAAGAAATGCGCTGAACCAAGAGTTAGTAGCTGAGCTAACAGCAGCATTCGATAAAGCTGAAAGTGATGCCGAGGTGAAAGTAGTAGTGCTTAAAGCCCACGGAGAATCTTTTTGTGCAGGCGCTGATTTAGCTTATCTGCAACAGCTACAAAATTTTTCTTTCGAACAAAACCTAGAGGATTCAAGGCAACTCAAAAATCTGTATTTAAAAATCTACCAACTAAAAAAAGTTGTGATTGCCCAAGTGCAGGGCCACGCGTTGGCAGGCGGTTGTGGGTTGGCCACGGTATGCGATTTTACTTTTGCAGTTCCGGAAGCCAAGTTTGGTTACACCGAAGTGAAGATCGGATTTATTCCTGCATTAGTGTCGGTATTCCTCATTCGCAAAATTGGCGAGCACAAAGCCAAACAACTGTTGCTCACCGGAGAAATAATCAAATCACCAGAGGCGTTAGCAAGAGGACTCATCAACCAGGTGGTGAAGGCAGAAGAGCTTGAGCATAAAGTCTTCGAGTTTGCCATCAACTTGATCCGGTCCAATTCGGCACAGTCCATGCAGTTGACAAAGCAGTTGATCGCCAACGTTCAATCCCTTTCATTAGAAGATGGATTGGAGCAAGCGGCCATGATGAATGCGCATGCCAGGGCCACAGAAGATTGCAAAGCTGGGATTGCTGCGTTTTTGAATAGGACGGAGTTGAGGTGGTGAAGGAGAAGGGAGTTAGGAGTTAGGAGT